>NZ_JBFARO010000092.1:0-31402 GCF_040677125.1 Actinomadura sp. NPDC049382 | reverse complement strand
AGCCACTGCGCGTCGTCGACCAGGCACAGCAGCGGCGCGCCCGCCGCCAGCTCGGTGAGCAGCGCCAGCAGCGCGGGCCCGACGAGCAGGCGGGCCCGCGCGCGGGGCGGGACCGGGCCCAGCGCGGCCCGCACCGCCGCCGCGTGCGCGGCGGGCAGCCGCTCCACCAGGTCCGCGCGGCCGGCGAGGAGCAGCTGCAGCGCCGCGAACGGGAGGGCGGCCTCGGCCTCGATCCCGGTCCAGCGCAGGACGCGCATCCCTCCGGCGGCCGACTCCGCGTGGCCGAGCAGCGCGGACTTGCCGATCCCGGCCTCGCCGCGCACGATCAGCGCGCCGCCGCCCGTCCCGGCGCGCGCACCCTCCAGCAGCCGGCCGATCTCCTCCAGCTCGGCCGACCGCCCGTACAGCGTTTCCCCCTGCATGCCCAAAATGCTCGCAAAGGGCCCGCCCCCGGCCCAGTGCGTGCGGCACCGATCCGCATGTGGATCCAGCAGGGCCCGACTATGCGTTCCTCATATGCCGGGCCTCATATGCGGCCTCATACCCGGCCGAATATGCGGGGCCTCACACCCAGCCGAACTCGGCCGCGATGCGCACGGCGTCGATCCGGTTGCGCGCGTTGAGCTTGCTGATGCAGCTCGCCAGGTAGTTGCGGACGGTCCCGGTCGTCAGCGTCAGCACCAGCGCGATGTCGTCCACCCCGGCGCCCTCGGCCGCCAGCCGCAGCACCTCGGTCTCCCGGGCGGTGAGGGGGCTGTCGGGCTGCCGCAGCGCCACCAGCGCGAGCTGCGGGTCCACCACCTGCTCGCCCGCCGCCACCCGGCGGATCGCGTCGGCCAGGTCGGCGGGCGGGACGTCCTTGAGGACGAACCCGTGCACGTGGGCGTCCAGCGCGCGGCGCAGATGCCCGGGACGGCCGAGACCGGTCAGGATCAGCACCCGGCACTCGGGCAGCCGGTCGTGCAGCTCCGCCGCCGCGGTCACCCCGTCCACCCCGGGCAGGTCGATGTCCAGCACCGCGACGTCCGGGCGGTGCGCGAGCGCGGCGGCGACGATCGCGTCGCCGCTGCCGACCTCCGCGACCACGTCGAGGTCGGGCTCCAGGCCGAGCAGCCCGGCGAGGGCGCCGCGCAGCAGCGCGACGTCCTCGGCGAGCAGGATCCGGACCGGCCCCGGCGCCCTGCCCGCCGGCGGCCGGGTCAGGTCAGTGTCCGCTCCTGTCATCGTCGACCACATCCTTCGGCTCCGGCGGCTCGCGGAAGACCGCCCGGATGAACAGCTCGGTGTGCCGCATGCACCGCTCCCGCGCCGCCCGCCGCGACTCGGGGTCGGTGCCGGCGTGCAGCCACAGCAGCCGGGCCTGCCCGACGGGCCCGAACAGCGCCCAGGCGAGGTCGGCGGGGCGGCCGAGGCCGGCGGGGATCCGCCCGGTGGCGATCCAGTGCTCGAACAGCCCGCCCGCCTCCTCCATCGACCTGGCGATGGTGCTGCCGAGGTCCATCTCGTGGACGAGGCCGTCGCGGACCATCAGGCTGATGAACAGCCGGCCGTTCGGCGAGTCCCAGGCGTCCAGCACGCTGGTCACCAGGGCGCGCAGGTACTCCGCCGGGTCCCGGTCGGCCAGCTCCGGGTCCAGTCCGTCGCGTCCGGCCATCAGCCGCTGCGGTCCGAGCCCGGACACCGCCGCGTCGAAGATGGCCTGCTTGCTGGGGAAGTGCGCGTACAGCACGCTCTCGCTGAGCCCGACCTCGCGGGCGATGGCGCGGATCGAGGTGCCCGCGTAGCCCTTCTGCGCGAAGAGCCGCAGCGCCGCGTCGACCAGCGCCGCCTTGGTGTCGCCCGCCTCCGCCTTGGGCGGGCGGCCCGGCCGCCGCCGGACCGCCCGGTCCCCCGTCTTCGTCACTCCGCACCTCCTGCTCCCATCAAAGCACCGGTCGGCTAGGCGCCGGCGGGGTGGGCGGCCTCCGTTTCCGCGCGCCCCCCGGCGGCCTCCCCCGCCGTGTGGCCCCGGTGCTGGAGGACCTTCGGCGACAGGACGAGCGCGACGCCCGCGACCGCCCACAGGGTCAGCACCAGCAGCGGCCGCCCGATCGCGTTGCCGTCGAAGTACACGGTGTTGCGGACGGCCTCGGCCCCCGCCCCGAGCGGCAGCCACTCGCCGACGGCCGCGTACCAGGCCGGGACGAACTCGGCACCGAGCGGGCCGCCGCTCGCGGGGGCGCCGATGGGGACGAACAGGAGCACGGCCAGCGCCGCCGCCGGCGGGCCCACGACGCGCAGCAGGCCGCCGGTGACCGTCGCGACCGCGAACACCAGGAAGGAGACGAGCCCCCACAGCGCCCACGGCGAGCCGACGAGCGCGCCCGTCAGGCCGTCCCCGACCCAGGCGACGCCGCCGCCGAGGAGCAGCGCCCCGGTCAGGGCCAGGCCGATGCGCCGGCCGGCGCCCGCCTGCGGCACCACGAACACCATCAGCGCGGCGAGGATCACGCCGGGGATGATGGCGCTGACCGCGAGGAAGAACGCGGAGATGCCGTTGCTGTCGCCCTCGGGCAGCGCCCGGATGTCCTGCACCTGGACCTGCTGGCCGGTCGCGGTCCCGACCTGCTGGAACACCTCGGTGATCAGCGTCGTCTCGATCTTCCCGGCCGAGCTGGCGACGATCAGCTTCGCGCCACCCTGGCCGGGGACGAACACCCCGTCCACCTCGCGGTCCAGCAGGGCCTGCCGGGCGGCCTTCTCGTCGGCGTAGTGCTCGATGTCGAACGCGCCGTCCATGCGGGCGTCCAGGGTGGTGCCGACCTTGGCGGCGACGGCCTGCGGGCCGACGACCGCCACCGGCACCTCGTGCGGCTTCGGGCTGTGCAGGGCGCCGAGGAAGGACCCCGCGAACAGCATTCCGAGCAGTGTCACCGCGACGAGCACGGCGATGGGCTTGCGTGCGTTCATCACCAGACCTCCTGGTCCGTCGAGTACGGGTCTGTCGCGTACCGTCGACTCAGAAACTAATCGCTCGTTCGTTTATTTTCCAGCCCGCGTCCGGATGACGCCCGTCACATGGCGGATTCGCCCCGCGCCGCACGGCCCTAGAGTCGGCTCCGCCGCCCTTGATCAGGTGCGGCGAAGCTGCGAGGAGGCCGCGTGTTCTACGGTTTGGCGTCGCATACCGCGGGGCCGCTGCTCCGGTTGCTGCTCCGGCCGCGCGTCGAGGGGCGGGCCAACATCCCCGCCGAGGGCCGGGTCATCCTGGCCTGCAACCACCTGTCGTTCGTCGACACGTTCGTGCTGTCGCCCGTCGTCGGCCGCCGCGTCGCCTACCTGGCCAAGGCCGAGTACTTCGAGGTGCCCGGGCTCGGCGGGCGCCTGCTGCGGCGGGCGCTGCTCGCCCTCGGGAACGTGCCGATCAGGCGCGGCCCGACCCGCGAGGCCGTCCGCGCGCTGGAACGCGCCGGCGCCCTGCTGGAGGACGAGGGCGCCGTGGCGATCTTCCCGGAGGGCAGCCGCTCCCCCGACGGCCGGCTCTACCGCGGGCGGACGGGCGTGGCGTGGCTGGCGCTGGCGACCGGCGCCCAGGTCGTCCCGGTGGCCATCGAGGGCGCCGAGCACATCATCCCGCTCGGCTCGTGGCGCCCCCGGCTCGGCACCCGCCCCCGGATCCGCTTCGGCGAGCCGATGGACTTCTCCCGCTACGCCGGCGCCGACCTGCCGCCCGGACGGCTGCGCCGCGTCGTCACCGACGAGGTCATGAACGCCGTCCGCAAGCTCTCCGGCCAGGAGTACGCGGGCGAGTACAACCCCCGCGCCGACCCCTGACCCTCCCCCCTCGGGCACTGGGCCCTTAACGGACGAGACCTCGGCGGCATTGCGGACGGACCGGCGGGCGGTCCGTGGCGACATTTGAAAAACGGCCCTCGGCAGGGCGGCGGCGGGCGGCCTAGTCTGGTCGCGTCCGTCCGGCACGCGCAGTCAGTGACACCATGACCACAGAACCGGCGGGGGCCGCCGTGAGCGATGACTTGACGCACCGTGTGCTGCCCTACGACGGGGTGGACGAGTACCTCGGCGGCGCCGTGCCGTTCCTGCGGGACGGCGTCGCGGCGGGCGACCGCGTCCACGCCGTCTGCGGCACCGCGCGCGAGATGCTGCTGCGCGACGCCCTCGGCGGCGCCGCGGGCGAGGTCCGCTTCACCGACGCCGCCGCCTGGTACGCCCATCCGTCCCGTACCCTCGCCGACTGCCTGGGCGACGCCGCCGAGAGCGCCCGCCAGGGCCGCCGGCTCCGGCTGCTCGGCGAGCCGGCGTGGGCGACGCGGCCGCCGCTGGAGGTCGTCGAGTGGGAGCGGGCCGAGGCCCTGGTCAACATCGCGCTGCGCGGCACCGGCGCGTCCGTCCTGTGCCCGTACTCCGCCACCCTGCCCGCCGCCGTCGTCGCGGCGGGCCGCAAGACCCACCCGGAGACGGTGCGCGGCACCAGCACCCGGCCCAACCCCGGCTTCGTCGACCCGTGGACGTTCTGCGCCCGCTGCGACGCCGACCCGCTGCCCCCGCCGCCGCCCGGCACCGACGCGCTCGCCCTCGACGACCACCCCGACCTGTTCTGGCTGCGCGCCTGGGTCACCGACTGCGCGCGGCAGACGCCGCTGCCCGAGGAGGGCGTGCAGCGGCTGCTGGTCGCGGCCACCGAGGTCGTCACCAACGCGCTCCGGCACGGCGCGCCGCCCGTCGTCCTGCGGATGTGGGCCGACGCCCCCGGCGGCGACGCCTCCCTCGTCTGCGAGGTCACCGACGCGGGCCGGTGGCCGCCCGGCACGGCGTACGGGCTGCTGCCGCCGCGCCCGGAGGGCGCCCCTGCGGGCGGGCGCTTCGGCCTGTGGGCGGTGCGCCTGCTGTGCTCCACCGTCCAGATCCGGACAGGCGAGGAGGGCACCACCGTCCGGCTCCGGCTCTCGCTGCCCCGCGCGGGCCACGCCGCCTAGCTGGGCCGCCGCCAGATGGACGGAGCG
Source organism: Actinomadura sp. NPDC049382 (assembly GCF_040677125.1). NCBI lineage: Bacteria > Bacillati > Actinomycetota > Actinomycetes > Streptosporangiales > Thermomonosporaceae > Actinomadura > Actinomadura sp. NPDC049382. The sequence continues at coordinate 26,399 of NZ_JBFARO010000092.1, read as the reverse complement.
TGAGGAACTCCCTGCGTTGGGCTTCCAAAAGCTTCCCGGCGGCGTACCCTGAACAGATCCGCCCCGACCCGATGGGCAGGCCATGTCGACACCCTGGTTCGCCAAGCGCCCCGTCAGCGCCGTCCGGCCCGGAGACCACGCCTGGCTGGCCTACAGCGGCACCGAGGAGCGCGACCGCGTCATCGGGCCCTTCCTGCGCGAGGGCCTGCTGACCGAGGAGAAGGTCGTCTACGTCACCGACGTGCCCGCCGAACGGCTGCCCGGCCTCAACGGCGCCGACGGGATCGACGTGGCCGAGTGCGTGCGCTCGGGCAGCCTGCGCGTCATCTCGCGGCGGGACGCCTGCCTCGACCGCGGCGGCGCCTTCGCCCCCGCGATGATGCTCGACACGATCGGGCGGGAGGTCGGCGGCGCGTTCGACGAGGGGTTCCGCGCGGTCCGCCTCACCACCGACTACAGCTGGCTGTTCCACGAGCCGGAACCCGCCGGCCTCGGACCCATGCTGGGCTGCGAGCACGAGGTGGACGACGCCGTCGCGCCGAGCACCATGGCGATGGCGATCTGCCAGCTCGACCGGCGCGCGTGCCCGCCCGAACAGCTCCTGGCCCTCCGCGACACACACGAGGTCCTCGTGGAAGTGAACCCCGAGTTCGACGACGGGATCCTGAAGATCGTGCGCACCTTCGATCCGGCCGGGCTGCGGATCGAGGGCGAGCTGGACGCGGCCCGGCACACCGTGGTCGCCGAGAACCTCGCGCAGCTGGTCGCGCAGCGCGGCAGCGTCCACCTCGACCTGTCCCGGCTCGGCTTCATCGACCTCGGCGGGCTCAACCTGCTGGCCCGGCACGCGACCCGGCTGCCCGCCGACCGGGCGCTCGTCCTCGACCACCTGCGGCCGAACGTGGAGGGCGTGATCGAGGCGGTCGGCTGGAACCGGCTGCCCGGCCTCACCCGCGGCGCGCGGCAGGGCGCTCCCGAAACGGAGGACTTCGCCTGATGGCACTGGAGCACAGGGCCTTCCTATACCACGGCGCCGACGACTTCTTGTCGGTCACGGTGCCCTACCTGAAAGCCGGGCTGGAACGCGGCCAGACCGTCGTGGCGGTGGCGCGCGAGCCCAACCTCTCCGCGCTGCGCGACATCCTCGGCGAGGGCGAGGTCGGCTTCGTCGACTCCGCGCGCTTCTACCTGCATCCCGTCCGCACCCTGCGGGACTACCAGGCCATCGTGAAGGACAGCGCGCCCCGCGGCGTGTGCGCGCTCGCCGAACCCGTCTGGGACGGCTGGGACGAGCGGCAGACCCTGGAGTGGATCCGCTACGAGTCCCTCATCAACGTCGTGTTCGAGAACGCCGACGCCAGCGCGCTGTGCCCGTACGACGCCGAGGCGCTGCCGCCGCGCGTCCTCGCCGAGGCGCGGCGCACCCATCCGCTGCTGCTCGCCCCCGGCCACGACGGCGCGAACGACGCGTACATCGACCCGGTGGCGTTCGGGTCCGGCTGCGACCGCGACCTGCGCGCCGGCGGCGGCCCGCGCCCCGGCCGCCCGGGCGACGCCGAGTACCTGCCGATCGACGGCGACGACCTGCACGCCCTCCGGTCGTTCGTCGCCGTCCGGGCGCGCGCGCACGGCCTCGGCGAGCAGGCGGAGCAGAACCTCGTCACGGCCGTCAACGAGGTGGCCGCGAACGCGCTGCAGCACGGCACCCCGCCGATCGGCCTGTGGACGTGGCGGGACGGCCCCGACCTGGTCTGCGAGGTCGGCGACCACGGGTTCTGGCGCCCCGGCCCGAGCCCGCTGACCGGTTTCGTCCCGCCCGACTCGGCCCTGCAGAGCGGCTTCGGCCTGTGGACCGTCCGCCTCCTGGTCGACCTGATGGAGCTGCGCGCCGGCTGGGACGGCACGTTCGTCCGCCTCCGCAAGCGCCGCTAGCCGTACGGCCGGCCGGCCGGGCGGCCCCCGGCGCCGGGCGTCGGGCTCGCCGTCGGCGCGGGCCCCGTGGGGACGCCCGCACTCCCCGGGCGCGAGGCTTCCGGCATCGCGGTCCGGCCCGGTTCGGAAGTGCTCGGTATCGGCGACGGCGTCAGCGGACCGGGCCACGACTCGGACGGCTCGGGCGGCGCCGGTGACACGGGCGACACGGGCGGCGCCATCGGCCGGGGCGGCTCCGGCTCCCGCACCCCCGGCCAGAACAGCACCGCGACCGCCACCAGCACGGCGGCGGTGACCGCGGCCGCCAGCGTCGGGAGCGTCCAGCGGCGCGCGGCGCGCGCCCGCGCGGCACGCGCCCGCATGGGCGCGGCGGCGCGGCCCGCGTCCTGGAACCGGCGGACGGCCGCGGGGTCGGGACGGATCTCGTCGGCGGCGGCGCGGTAGTGCTCGCGCAGCAGGGCGTCCAGGTCGTCGCTCACGCCCGGTCCTCCCTCATGTGCTTCCGCAGCGCGGCCATGGCCCGCGCGGTGTGGCTCTTCACCGTTCCCCGGGAGATCCCGAGCGTCGCGGCGATCTCCTGTTCGCTCAGATCGCACCAGTACCGCAGCACGACCACCGCGCGCTGCTTCGCCGGCAGCGCGCGGAGCACCGCGTCGAGGTCGCCCCCGGCGGCCCCCGCCGCCGGGGGCGCGCCCGCGAGCCGCTCCACGTCGGCGACGGACCCGACCGGGGTGTCGCGCCGCCGGGCCCACCGCCGCTTCTCGTCGATGGCGAGGTTCACCAGGACGCGGCGCGCGTACGCCTCCGGGTCCCCGTCCGCGAGCCGCCCCCACCGCCGCGCGACCCGCTCGTAGGCGGTCTGGAGCAGGTCCTCGGCGAGGTGCCGGTCGTAGACGAGGAACACGGCGGTGCGCAGCAGTCGGCCCGCGGTGGCGGCCACGAACTCGTCGAACGTGGTCTCCGCCCCGCGGACCTCCTGGGCGCTCAACGTGGACAGACCGCACCTACCCGCCGTGCGACGGCTCGGGCACCGGGCTCCGCGTCGGCGCGCCCGGCGGCGCCTCCGCGCACTCCGACGGTGCCGGGACGGGGCTCGCCGAGGGCATGGGCCTCCCCGGCCGCGCGGTCGGCACGGGCGCGGACGCCGCCTTCCCCGGCGGCACCGACGGCACCGGCGTCGGGGCCTCGGACGGCGTCGCCGGCGGGGCGGGGGCGGGCGTCTCGCGCGGGGGCGTCACCATCGGCACCGGCGAGGGAGTTCGCGCGGGCACCGGTTCCGACGGGCACGGCGTGACCGGGACGGGCGACGGCGTGGCGGCGGCGGGCGGCGGCGACGCGTGGATCGTCGCCTCGTTGGCGGCGGGCGCCGCGGCCGGGGACGGGCCCGGCCCGGTGGCGAGCCAGGCGCCCGCGGCGACGGCCCCGGTCGCGCCGAGCCCGGCCAGGGCGAGCAGCGGCCCGCGGCGGATGCGACCCTTGTCGATCATGTTGCTCCTCGGGGGAGATGTCCGTACACCCCCGAATAACCCCCGCCCGGCGCCGCCGGGTTGTCACGCCGCCGCGTTTTCTTTCCGGCGCCGGGCGTCCGCCGCGCGTCAGGCGGGGCCGGCCGCCGCCAGCGCCGCCGGGATGAGCCCGGCGAGTTCGCGGAACGCCCGGCCGCGGTGGCTGATCGCGTCCTTCTCGGCCGGGGCCAGCTCGGCGGTGGTGCGGGTCTCGCCGTCCGGGACGAAGATCGGGTCGTAGCCGAAGCCGCCGGTGCCGCGCGGCGCGCGGGCCACGGTGCCGCGCATCCGGCCCTCGACGGCGTGCTCGGCGCCGCCCGGCACGACCAGCACGGCCGCGCACACGAAGGCGCCGCCGCGCCGGTCGTCGGCGACGTCGGCGAGCTGGTCGAGCAGCAGCTGGAGGTTGGCGGTGTCGCGGTCGCCGGTGGCCGCGCCGAACCGGCCCGACCAGCGGGCCGACAGCACGCCCGGCATGCCGTTCAGCGCGTCCACGGACAGGCCGGAGTCGTCGGCGACGGCGGGCAGGCCGGTGAACGCGGCGATCGCGCGGGCCTTCAGGAACGCGTTGCCCTCGAACGTCAGCTCGGTCTCGGCGACGTCGGGCGCGCCCGGGAACTCGTCCAGGCCGACGACGTCGAGATCGCCGAGGATGCGGTGCAGCTCGGCGACCTTGCCGCGGTTGTGGGTGGCGAGGACGATCCGGCTCATCGGCCGAGCGCCTCCTTCTGGAGGCGGGTGAGGTCGGCGCAGCCGCCGGCGGCGAGGTCGAGCAGCGCGTCCAGCTCGGCGCGGTCGAAGGGGGCGCCCTCGGCGGTCCCCTGCACCTCGACGAACCGGCCGTCGCCGGTGCAGACGACGTTCATGTCGGTGCCGGCGGCGGAGTCCTCCTCGTAGCAGAGGTCGAGGCGGGCCTCGCCGTCCACGACGCCGACGCTCACCGCCGCCACCGAGGTGATCAGCGGGTCGCCCTTCAGCAGCCTGCGCTCGCGCATCCAGCCCACCGCGTCGGCGAGCGCCACGTAGGCGCCGGTGATCGCGGCGGTGCGGGTGCCGCCGTCGGCCTGCAGGACGTCGCAGTCGAGCTGGACGGTGTTCTCGCCGAGCGCCTTCAGGTCCAGGCAGGCGCGGATCGAGCGGCCGATCAGCCGGGAGATCTCGTGGGTGCGCCCGCCGATCCGGCCCTTGACCGACTCGCGGTCGTTGCGGGTGTTGGTGGCGCGCGGCAGCATCGCGTACTCGGCGGTGACCCAGCCGAGGCCGCTGTCGCGCCGCCAGCGGGGGACCGACTCCTGCACGGACGCGGCGCACAGCACCCGCGTCCGGCCGAACTCGAGGAGCACCGAGCCCTCCGCGTGGTCGAGCCATCCGCGCTGGATGCGGACGGGGCGGAGCTGGTCTGAAGCGCGATCATCGGGGCGGGCCATGGCTCCAACCCTAGCGGCCCGGCGCCGGGGGCCCCGCACACCGGCGGCGGGCGCGGTCACAGGTCGTAGACGGCGCCGACCTCGGCGAGTTCGATCGGGCCCTGGAAGCCGCTGGCCTTCGCCTCGGCGAGCGTCTCGGACGGGTCGTTCCACGGCAGCAGGTGGGTGAGGACGAGCCGGCCGACCCCGGCGCGCTCGGCGTGCTCGCCCGCCTCGCGGCCCGTCAGGTGCATGTCCGGCGGCAGTTCGGGGCGGTCGGCGAACGCCGCCTCGCACAGGAACAGGTCGGAGCCCTCCGCCAGCCGCACCAGGGCGTCGCTGTGCCCGGTGTCGCCGGAGTAGGTGAGGACGCCGCCGCCGTGCTCGATCCGCAGCGCGTACGCCTCCACCGGGTGGTTCACCAGCGCGGTGGTCACCGTGAACGGGCCGATGGCCGCCGGCCCCGGCTCCAGGGTCCGGAAGTCGAAGGTGTCGGTCATCTCCGGGTTCGGATCGAGCTCGTACGCCTTGATCATGTGCTCGGCGGTGCCGTGCGGGCCGTAGACGGGGATGCGCGGGGCGGGCCCGCCGGGGCAGTACGTCCGCGCGATCCAGTAGACCGTGAGGTCGAGGCAGTGGTCGGGATGCAGGTGCGAGATGCAGATGGCGTCGATGTCCAGCACGTCGTGGAACCGCTGGAGGCTGCCGATCGCCCCGTTGCCGATGTCGAGGAGCAGGGAGAACCCGTCCGCCTCGACCAGGTAGCTGGACGCGGGACTGTCCGGCCCAGGGAAACTGCCGGAGCAGCCGATCACAGTGACCCGCACGCTCACTCCTCCTCTTAGAGTCCCCGAGGAATCAGGTGGCCAGAGCCTTGGTCGACGCCGTCCCCGCCGGCCCGTCCGGCGCCGTCCCGTCCCCCGCCCCGCCGGGCGTCCCGTCCGGCGCCGCCCCGGCCGGTGTGGTCTCCACCGAGCCGATCTCCGGGCCGAGGAAGCGGCGGCCGAGCTCGGCGAACACGGCGGGGTCCCCGGTGGCACGGAACCGGTGCCGCGGCCGGGGCGAGTCCTCGGCGCGGGCCAGCCCCCGATCGTGCAGCACTCGGTACACGTCCTTGGCGGTCTCGTCGGCGCTTGACACCAGTGTGACCCCGTCCCCGACGACATACGAGATGACGCCCGTCAAAAGGGGGTAGTGCGTGCAGCCGAGGATGAGCGTGTCGCAGCCCGCGTCCACGATCGGCCGCAGGTAGCCGCGGGCGGCCTCCAGCAGCTCGCCGCCCATCGTCACGCCCGCCTCCACGAACTCGACGAAGCGCGGGCAGGCGGCGCTGACCAGCTCGATGTGCGGCGCGGCGGCGAACGCGTCGTCGTAGGCGCGGCTGGTCACGGTCGCCTGCGTGGCGATCAGCCCGACCCGGCCGTTGGACGTGGCGCGCGCGGCCCGCCGGGTGGCGGGGTTGATGACCTCGACGACCGGCACGTCGTAGCGTTCCCGGGCGTCCCGGAGCATGGCCGAGCTGGCGCTGTTGCAGGCGATCACCAGCATCTTCACGCCCTCGTCGACCAGCCGGTCCAGCATCTCCAGGGCGAAGGCGCGGACCTCGGCGATGGGCCGCGGCCCGTACGGCTGGCGGGCCGAGTCGCCCAGGTAGACGATCGGCTCGTTGGGCAGCTGGTCGAGGATGGCCCGTGCCACCGTCAGCCCACCGAAACCGCTGTCGAAGATCCCGATGGGAGCGTCTGGGAGGCGGTCCCCCCGGGATGGATCTGACATGGTGCACAAGGCTAAGCGACACGGCCCCGCGCGGGTGCGTCATGCGTCGGACATCACACCGTAACGCGCCGGAAAACCGTCCAGGTCAGAGGTCGCGCGCGCGATCCGGACGTCCGCGCCGACGAAACGCCGGGCTTTCTCCGCGCGCGGCGCCGCCGGCGGCGGCCGCGGTCAGGAGCGGGTGCGGGGCACGCGGGCGATCTGCCGGCTCTGCGCGACGAGCCGGCCGGCGCCGTCCCACACCTCGACCTCCTCGTCGAACCAGCCGTCGGCGAGGAGCCGGCCGGTGCCGTGCACGGCGAGCCAGCCGGGCTCGGGGACGGCCCGCATGTGCCAGGTCAGCTCGACGGTCGGCGCCCAGCCCTGCGCGCCGAGGTTCAGCGCGACGGGCGGCAGCGCGTCCACGGCGAGGGCGAGGGAGAACGCGTCGGTCGGGTAGCCGTCGCGGTGCCGGAACCAGGCGCGGATCTCCGGGTTCCCGCTCGGCTGCCCGTCGAGCCACCCCATCGTCCGGCGGTCGAAGCGCATGTCGACCCGGTCGGCGAAGCCGTCGCCCGTGGGCGGCCGGAAGTCGGTGCACTCCTCCACCGGCGGGACGGGCGCGGGCGCCGCGCCGGCGTAGACGGGCTCGGCGGCGGCGTCGAGGGTGCCGGTGGTGATCAGCGCGTCCACGATGGGGCGGTCGTCCTGGACGAGCGTGACCAGCGCCGACGCGGCCGTCCTGCCCTGCTTGCGGGTGTCGACGATGATCTGCGCCGGGCCCGGCTTGGCGACCCGGTGGAAGTTGGTCGCGGTCGAGACGGGGTGCGCGTGCGGGGAGGCGTCCACGGCGGCGCGGGCGAGCACGGCCATCAGGTAGCCGCCGTTGAGGGCCTCGGCGAACCCGTAGTCCCCGTCCAGGACGGCCTCGTACCGGCCGTCGCCGACCCGCGCGACGGCCGTCGCCTCGCCGAACCCGCTCATCCGCACACTCCCGCGTCGCCCGGACCGCGGGCGTCCCGCCGGCCCAGTTCTAGAATCACGTTCGAAAACGAACTCTACCGTGCCGGACGGGATGCCACACGGACCAGGTCAGGCCCAGAGCCGGGCCAGGCCGGGCGCGGAGCCGGCCCTGGTCAGGCCCAGAGCTGGCCTTCGAGGCGGGCCTCGGCCTCCTCCAGCGTGCCGCCGTAGGCGCCGGTGGACAGGTACTTCCAGCCCCCGTCCGCGACGACGAACGCGATGTCGGCCCGCTCACCGGCCTTCACCGCCTTCTTCGCCATGCCGATCGCCGCGTGCAGCGCGCCGCCGGTCGAGATGCCCGCGAAGATGCCCTCCTGCTCCAGCAGCTCGCGGGTGCGGCGCAGCGCGTCCCCCGAGGTGACGGAGAAGCGGGTGGTCAGCACCGAGTCGTCGTACAGCTCGGGGATGAAGCCCTCGTCGATGTTGCGCAGCCCGTACACGAGGTCGCCGTACCGGGGCTCCGCCGCGACGATCTTCACGTCCGGCACCCGCTCGCGCAGGAACCGGCCGACGCCCATCAGCGTGCCCGTCGTGCCGAGCCCCGCGACGAAGTGCGTGACCGTCGGCAGGTCCTCCAGGATCTCGGGACCGGTCGTCTCGTAGTGCGCGAGCGCGTTGGCCTCGTTCCCGTACTGGTAGAGCATCACCCAGTCGGGGTTCTCGGCCGCCAGCCCCTTCGCGACGCGGACGGCCTCGTTCGAGCCGCCCGCCGCCGGCGAGGAGATGATCTCCGCGCCCCACATCTCCAGCAGCTGCCGCCGCTCCGCCGAGGTGTTCTCCGGCATCACGCACACCATCCGGTAGCCGCGCAGCTTCGCGACCATGGCGAGGGAGATGCCGGTGTTGCCGGACGTCGGCTCCAGGATCGTGCAGCCGGGGGTCAGCAGCCCGTCCTTCTCCGCCTTCTCGATCATGTAGAAGGCGGGACGGTCCTTCACCGAGCCGGTGGGGTTGCGGTCCTCCAGCTTGGCCCAGATCCGGACGTCCTCGCTCGGCGACAGCCGCGGCAGGCCGACCAGCGGCGTGCGGCCGAGCGAGTCCAGTAGCGAGTCGAAGCGCATGTGCCGCCCGTCCAGCCCGGCTCAGCCGCCGGCCACGGCGGGCAGGATGGTGACGTTGTCGCCGTCGGCGACCTGCGTCTCCAGCCCGCCGAGGAAGCGCACGTCCTCGTCGTTCAGGTAGACGTTGACGAACTTGCGCAGGCCCTTGTCGTCCACCAGCCGGTCGCGCAGGCCGGCGTGCCGGCTGTCCAGGTCGCTGAACAGCTCGTCCAGCGTCGCGCCCTTGCCCTCCACGGCCTTCGCGCCGTCGGTCAGGTTGCGCAGGATCGTCGGGATCCGGACCTCGATCGCCATCGCGGTGATCTCCTTCTACGTCGTACGGGGCTCCCCGCCCTCTCGCGTCTCAACCGGGCGGGCAGCGGGATGATTCCAGGCGTGATCAGCGCGTCAGCGACAGTCGTAGACGACCTCGGCGCGCGAGTGCCCGAACAGGAAGCTCTGCACGGGTGGCACGGCGGCGGAACCGGCGGAACCGGCACGGCGCCGCGCGCCGCCGTCCGTCTCGTGCCCGCTCGTCCACATGTCGACCAGTTTACCGGCCGCGACCATCCCGATCCGCTCCGGCTCAGCCCGCGTAGGCGTCGACGATGGAGACCTCTTCTTCGGTCACTTCCCCGTTCACGATCCGGAACGACCGGAACTCGGTGTCGTCGTCGGCGCGGGTCGACACGAGCACGTAGTGGGCGTTCGGCTCGGACGCGTAGGAGATGTCCGTGCGGGACGGGTACGCCTCCGTCGAGGTGTGCGAGTGGTAGATCACCACCGGCTCCTCGTCGCGGTCGTCCATCTCCCGCCACACCTTCAGCTGCTCCTGGGAGTCGAACCGGTAGAACGTCGGCGACCGCTCGGCGTTCTCCATCGCGATGTACCGGACCGGACGGTCCGAGCCGGCCGGCCCGGCGATGACGCCGCACGCCTCGTCCGGGTGGTCGGCGCGCGCGTGCGCGATGATCTTCTCCACGAGGGCGCGCTCGATCGTCAGCATGGCCCCGAGCCTATGGCAACGGCCCGCCGGCTCACGGCGAGGGCTCCCGGGCTCACGGCGACGGCTCCCACAGCACGCGGACGAGGCTCTCCTGGAGCATGGTCAGCCAGTCGTAGACGGCGAACAGGGAGGCGCGCGGGTCGCGCGGATCCATCTGGTTCGCCTCCTCGTACCACTCCTCGGTGACGTCGAGCCGGGTGCCGAGCGCCAGCCGGATGTCGTTCAGCGCCCGCAGCCAGCACTGCGCCTGCTCCTCGTTCAGGACGGCGTCGGTGCCCTCCTCGCCGAGCGCCGACAGCACCGCCCCGGCCGCCTCGCGCTTGCCGTCCCGCAGCCCCATCTCGGTGTAGCGGCGGAACTCCCCCGCGGCCTCGCCGTCGTCGCGGTAGGCGTCGGGGAACAGCCGCGCCAGGACGGGGTCGTCCGGCTTGGTGGCGCCCTCGGCGATGCCCATCGCGGCCAGCTCGTCGTCACCGCCGGGGGCGTCGCCGATCAGCGCCAGCAGCTGCTCCATCAGGGCGCGCAGCAGCGCCGTCTCCTCGGCCTCCAGCCGTATCTCGACGGCGTCCCCGGACCTGCTCACATCGGTCATCGGCTCAGTCGTCCCGTTTCACGGTCGCCCACAGCCCGTAGGAGTGCAGGATCTCCACGTCCCGCTCCATCTCCTCGCGGGTGCCGTTCGCCACGACCGCGCGGCCCTTGTGGTGCACGTCGAGCATCAGCTTCTCGGCCTTCGTCTTCGGGTAGCCGAACACGGTCTGGAACACGTAGGTGACGTACGACATCAGATTGATCGGGTCGTTCCAGACGATCGCCAGCCAGGGCCGGTCTGCGCTCACGTCCTCCTCGGCGTCCGGCCGCTCCAGCTCGACCGGTGCGGGCGCCGTGCTCATGGCGCTCATCTGCCCGGTTCGCCCCCTCTCTCTCCGTGACTCCTCGCGCGCTGTCCGTCCGCCCACCGCACCCGATGCTATGCGCCGGTCCCCCCGCCGGGTGCGCGAGCCCGCACATCCATGGTGCCCGCAGTCGGGCTTAGGGTTCCACTTGTGGACCTTGGTGACGGCACCGCCCTGCTGACCGACCAGTACGAGCTGACCATGCTGCAGGCCGCGCTCCGCAGCGGGACCGCGGACCGCCGCGCGGTCTTCGAGGTGTTCGCGCGGAGCCTGCCCGCCGGCCGCCGGTACGGGGTCGTCGCGGGGACCGGGCGGCTGCTGGACGCGATCGAGGCGTTCCGGTTCGACGCCGCCGAACTGGACTTCCTCACGTCCAACGGCATCGTGGACGAGACCACCGCGCAATGGCTGGAGAAGTACCGCTTCAGCGGGAACGTCTGGGGTTATGCCGAGGGCGACTGCTACTTCCCCGAATCGCCGGTCCTGGTGGTCGAGGGGACGTTCGGCGAGGCGGTCCTGCTCGAAACGATCGCGCTGTCGATCCTGAACCACGACTGCGCGATCGCGTCCGCCGCGTCCCGGATGGTGCAGGCCGCGCAGGGCCGCCCGATCATCGAGATGGGGTCGCGCCGCACCCACGAGCGCGCCGCCGTGGCCGCCGCCCGCGCCGCCTACATCGCCGGGTTCACCACCACGTCCAACCTGGAGGCGGGCCGGCTGTACGGGGTGCCGACGGCCGGGACGAGCGCGCACTCGTTCACCCTCCTGCACGACAGCGAGCGGCACGCGTTCGAGGCGCAGCTCGCCTCGCTCGGCGACGGCACGACGCTGCTGGTCGACACCTACGACGTGGAGCGGGCCGTCCGGACGGCGGTCGAGCTGGCCGGGCCGTCGCTCGGCGCCGTCCGCATCGACAGCGGCGACCTCGGCGTCATGGCGCGGCGCGTCCGCGACCAGCTCGACTCGCTCGGCGCGCACGGCACCCGCGTCGTGGTGACCGGCGACCTCGACGAGTACGGCATCGCCGCCCTGGCCGCCGCCCCCGTGGACGGGTACGGGGTCGGGACGTCCCTCGTCACCGGCTCCGGCGCGCCGACCGCGTCCCTGGTCTACAAGCTCGTCGCGCGCTCCGATAGCCCCGCCGACGACGCGCCCATGCGCCCGGTCGCCAAGCGCTCGACGGGCAAGCCGAGCCGGGGCGGGCGCAAGTCCGCCGTCCGCCGCGTCGACGGGCACGGCGTCGCGTTCGCCGAGTCGGTCTCCACCGGCGAGCCGACCCACGGGCCGCGCGACCGGCCGCTGCACGTCCCGCTCGTCCGGGACGGCGAGATCGTCGGACGCGAGTCGCTCCAGCAGGCCCGGGACCGCCACACCCGCGCCGTCGCCGAGCTGCCCGCGACCGCGCTCCAGCTCTCCAAGGGCGAGCCCGCCGTCCCCACCGAGTTCGTCCACGGGGGCCCGTGACGGTGCGCCGGCGCCCGCCTGGGGTACGGTCGATTCGGGGCAACCGGTAACAGGGAGCGGTCATGGGCAAGAAGGCTCTGATCATCGTGGACGTGCAGAACGACTTCTGCGAGGGCGGGTCGCTGGCCGTGGCCGGCGGCGCGGACGTCGCCACCGCCATCTCCGCGCACGTGGCCGGGCACCGGTCCGAGTACGCGCACATCGTGGCGACCCGCGACTTCCATCTCGACCCCGGCGACCACTTCTCCGCCGAACCCGACTTCGTCGACTCCTGGCCGCCGCACTGCGTGATCGGCACCCCCGGCGCCGACTTCCACCCCAACCTGGCGCTCGCCCCCATCGAGGCCGTGTTCAGCAAGGGCCGCGAGACCGCCGCCTACAGCGGCTTCGAGGGCGTCTCCGACGACGACACGCCGCTCGCCGACTGGCTCGCCGCCCGCGGCGTCGACACCGTGGACGTCGCCGGCATCGCCACCGACCACTGCGTCCGCGCCACCGCCGTCGACGCCGCCCGCGCGGGCCTGCGCACCACGGTGCTGCTCGGCCTCACCGCCGGGGTCGGCAAGACGACCGTCGACCGCGCCCTCGACGAGCTGCGCGCCGAGGGCGTCGCCCTGACCGGAGACCCGGTGGTGACCGCCTGACCATGAGCACTCCACCCCCCAGTGTGATCGTGATCGCCGGCGTCTCCGGCAGCGGCAAGACCACCATCGGAACCCTCCTCGCGGAGCGCCTCGGCTGGGACTACGCCGAGGCCGACTCCTTCCACTCCGAGGCCAACATCGCCAAGATGCGCGAGGGCCACCCCCTGACGGACGCCGACCGCGCCCCCTGGCTGCGCACCATCGCCGCCTGGATCACCGACCGCCTCGACAGCGGCCGCCCCGGCGTCGTCACGTGCTCCGCCCTGAAGCGCAAGTACCGCGACCTCCTCACCGCCGGGAACCCGGCGGTGGCGATGGTCCTGCTCGACGGCGACCGCGACCTCATCGCCGCCCGCATGAAGGCGCGCAAGGGCCACTTCTTCAAGGAGACCCTCCTCGACACCCAGTTCGCCGACCTCGAACTCCCCACCCCCGACGAGGACGTCTTCACCGCCCCCATCACGGGCACCCCGGCAGAAACAGTCGACCAGATCGTCAAGGCACTGAACCTGGACGCCGCCCCCCGCTGACCCGTTCCGGGGGGCGGGCGCCGCCTCAGTCGCGCACGTAGTAGTGCCCGAGGACGCCGTCGTAGCGTCCGGTGGGCCGGCAGCAGCGCCGGAAAGCGCCGCCCGGACCCGCAGGGGCAAGGGTCGTCGCCGCCCAGCTTCTCGATCAGCTCGGTGTCGGCGCCGACCGTCCGGTCGCCGCGCTTGACCTTGGTCTCGCTAGAGGGAACCCCCTGCGGCGCTTGCTGGTCCGCTCAAAAGGACGCCTCGGTGTCGCGGTCGCGGTACATGGCGATCTCCTTCACTCGGGATCGGACGCGCCCGACGATAGGTCTGGCCGTCCCGGCGGAGCCAGCGAATTTTCCCGAGAAGCCCGCGCAGCACATATAGTCTCATGTGAGATTATCTTAGGTGATCAGATTGGGGGGACGCCGTGGGGAGCGTCATGTGGCTTGTCGCGCGCCGTTCGCTGGCGGAGGGGCGGTTGCGGCTGGCCGCGACCCTGCTGGCGGCGCTGGGGTCGATCGCGCTCATCGCGGGCTCGCTGCAGTTCGCGCTGCGGGCGCAGGAAGCAGTGGCGGGCAGCGACGCGAGCGAGTACTTCCGCGCCGACGTGCTCGTGCAGGGCGGGACGGCGGACCCCGGCGACCCGGACGCGCCGCCGGACGGCCGGGTCCGGCTGGACCGGGTCGCGTCCCGGCCCGGCGTGGCGGCCGCCGCCGGGGACGCGTCGGTGGCGGTCACGGCCACCGGTTCCGACGGGCGCGCGATCACGGCGGCGGCCGAGGGCCGGACGCTGCTGCGCCCCTGGGTGTCCGATCCGGGGCTGGCCCCCTACCGGCTGGAGGAGGGGCGCGCACCCGTCGCCGATGGCGAGGTGGCGGTCGTCCAGTACATGCCCCGCGCCGGGCGGGCCGGCGTCGGCGACGCCCTGACGCTGACGCTGCCCCACGAGACGCGCCGGGTGAAGGTCACCGGGGTCGTCACCGTGCAGGGCCGGGACGCGGTGGCCGCCGGGAACCTCGTGCTGGCTCCGCCCGAGACCGTGCGGCGCGCCGCGATGCTGCCGGCGGGCACGTGGCAGAGCGTCTGGCTGAAGGCCGCCCCGGGCGTGACCCCCGAGCGGCTGCGCGGCGAGCTGGCCCGGGACCTCGGCGGCGGCGCCACCGTGCGCACCGCTTCTTCCGTCCGGGACGCGCAGGCCGCCGCCGCGGCGGGTGAGGGCGCCTCGGTCGCCGGAGTCATCGGCGGTCTCTCCCTGGTGGCGGTCTTCGTCGGCCTGTTCACCGTGGCCAACACGTTCGGCACGCTGGTGCGGCAGCGGACCCGGCGGCTGGCGCTGCTCGGCGCGATCGGCGCCACGCCCCGGCAGCTCGGCCTGCTGGTCCGGCTGGAGGCGCTGGCATTGGGCGCGATCGCGGCGGTGGGCGGCGTGGCGGCGGGCTTCCCGCTGGCCGCGCTGATCACCCGGCTGTTCGCCCGGGACGGCTTCGACGTCTCCGCCGCCGGTCCCCGGTTCGGCTGGGTCGCGCTGGGCGTCCCGGCCGCCGCCGGCCTCCTCGTCACCCAGCTGGCCGCCTGGCGGGCCGCGCGCCGCGCCGCCGGAGTCTCCCCCGTGCAAGCGCTGCGCAGCACCGTCGCCGAGACCCCCGAACGGCGCTGGCCTCGGCTGCTCGCCGCGCTCGCGCTCTTCGCCGGCGCGGGCTTCTGGTGGGCGGTGGCGACCGCGATCCGCGTCAGCGATCCGCCCGGCCAGGACCGCACGTTCGGCGTCGCCCTGATGGTCCTGTTCGGCTCGATGCTGGCCATGACCGCCTTGACCGTCCTCACCCCGTTCTTCGTCGCGCCGCTGGGCGGGCTGGTCGGACGCGTCGGACGGCTGGTCGGCGGCGAGACCGGACGGCTCGCGCACGCCACCATCACCCGCAGCCCCCGCCGGGTCTCCTCCGCCGCGTCGTCGCTGATGCTGGGCGTCGCGCTGGTCGCCTCGGTGGCACTGGTCACGCAGTCGGTCAACGACCGGTTCGCGGAGGCGGGACGCCAGGTCATGGCGGCCGAGCACGCCGTCACCGCCACCGCCAGGACCGCCGAGGGCGCGCCCGCACCGCTCGCCCGCAATGTGGCCGACCTGGTGGCGGACGCACCGGGAGTGACCCGCGCGACCGCCCTCACCCAGACCGAGGTCGGGCTCGTGTCGCCGCCGTCCCCCGACGACGACCCCGAACCGTTCCGGCTCCTGGTCAGCGGCGCCGAGCAGGCCGGGCTGCGCGACCTGCTGCGGCTGGGCGGCGACCCGCCCGCGCTGCGTCCCGGAGAGATCGCGCTGTCGTCCACCGTCATGAAGGAGCGGGGGCTGCGGCTCGGCCAGCAGATCACCGTGCGGGCCGCCCACGGCCGGGTCGCGCTCACGGTCGCGGACGCCTACCACGACCCCTCCCACCTGTTCGCCGAACAGGCGCTCGTGGCTCCGGCGACGATGGACGGCCTCGACGCCAACGCGGCGACTCAGGCCGTCCTGGTGCGGGGCGGCTCGTCCGAGGCCCTGGCGCGGGCCGTGGCGGAAGTGCCCGGCGTCCGGGTCCTCGACCGGGACGCGTACGTGGACGCGGCGTCGTCCTCCCTCACCCGGCCGCTGCGGGCGACCTACACCTTCATCGGCATGGCCCTGCTGCTGGCGCTGTTCGGGATGGCGACCACGGTCTCGATGGGCGTCGCGGAACGCACCCGCGAGTTCGGGCTGCTCGGCGCCGTGGGCGCCACGGTCCGGCAGATCCGCGCGATCGTCCGCTGGGAGGCGGCCACCGTGGTCGCCCTCGGCACGATCCTCGGCCTCGCGATCGCCATGGGCACGCTGACGCTGCTGCACGTGACCACCGGCAGCTCCTTCCTGCGCCCGGACCCGCCGTGGTGGCTGGTCCCGATCGTGGCGGCGGGCGCGGCGGCGGCGACGCTCGCGACTTCGGCGCTGCCCGCACGGCGGGCCGCCTCGGTCCCCGTCCTGGAAGCCGCCAAGGCCGAGTGACCCGGCCGCGCGGAGCCGCTATTCCATCAAACCGGATTGATGTATCGTCGGAGACATGGCGTCGACGAGCCAAGCCACCCCGGCGTTCCTGCGCCTGGCCGCGCATCCGCTGCGCTGGCGGCTGCTGACCGAACTCGCGGTCGGCGACCTGCGCGTCCGCGAACTCACCGCGCTGGTGCAGGCGCCGCAGAACCTGGTCTCCTACCATCTGCGGCTGCTGCGCAAGGGCGGCCTGGTCACCGCCGCCCGCAGCAGCTTCGACGGCCGCGACAGCTACTACCGGCTCGACCTCGACCGCTGCGCCGACGCCCTCGCCGACACCGGGGCCGCCCTGCACCCGGCACTGCGCCGCACCACCGAGCCAACGGAGGCCGAGCAGCACCTGCCCCAGGTGGACGTGCTGTTCGTCTGCACCGGCAACAGCGCCCGCTCACCGATCGCCGAGGCGCTCCTGCGCCACCACACCGCCGGACGCGTGACCGTGACCAGCGCCGGAAGCCGCCCGAAGCCGAGCCTCGACCCGCGGGCGGTGGACGTCCTGCGCGACCGGTACGGCATCGACATCTCCGATCAGCGGCCCCGCGACCTGGAGAGCCTGCGCGACCGACGGTTCGACTACGCCATCACGCTCTGCGACCGGGCCCGCGAGGTCTGCCCCGAGTTCGGCGACCGGTCCCGGCGGATCCACTGGAGCATCCCCGATCCGTCCACGGCCGGCCCGTCCGCAACCGGTCAGGGCGGCGCGTCCGACCCGTTCGAGCGCGCGGCGGCCGACATCGACGCCCGCGTCCGCCAACTGATCCCCATCCTCGCCCAGCCACCCGTCCTCACCCGGCCAACGGAGGCCCGCCCATGAGCACGCCCGACCAGTACGCCAGCGTCCGCTACCTCGTCGACGACGTCCAGGCCGCCGTCGACTTCTACACCGCCCGCCTCGACTTCACCCTCGACCTCGACGCCGTCCCGGCCTTCGCCGACGTCCGGCGCGGGCCGCTGCGGCTGCTGCTGTCCGGCCCCGCCAGCTCCGGCGCCCGCGCCACCCCCGCCGATGCCGCCGCCCCGGGCCGCAACCGCATCCACCTCACCGTCGACGACCTGGACAAGGAGATCGCGCGGCTGCGCGACGCCGGCCTCGCGTTCCGCGGCGACGTGGTCAGCGGCCCCGGCGGCCGGCAGATCCTGCTCACCGACCCGGCCGGCAACCTGATCGAGCTCTTCCAGCCCGCGCAGGCCGCCCGGGGGTGACCGCGCCGTCCCCGCCGGGAGAATGCGGGGATGGACGGTCAGGACGAGCCGGCGGGCGCGGCGGCGCAGTGGGAGTACCGCGTCAGCGTCGTGAAGCTGAACCCGGTCGGCGGCGTGCACGCGCACGCCTTGCAGGAGACGCTCGACAAGGCCGGACGGGCGGGCTGGCAGTGCGCCGGCGTCATCGGGCCCGACCGGCAAGGGGTGTTCAGGCTGATCTTCCAGCGGCCGCGCCGCGCCGGGAGCGGCTGAGCAGGCGGGCGCCGGGCGTCAGTGGCGGCGCTTGGCCGCCCAGTCGCGGATCTTGGCGATGCGGTCGCGGATCTCGGCGGCGCTGGCCTGCGGGACGGGCGGGCCGCCGCAGGCCCGGCGCAGCTCGTTGTGGATGACGCCCTGCGGCTGGCCGGTGCGATGGTTCCAGGCGTTGACGAGGCCGTTCAGCTCGCGGCGGAGGGCCGCGATGTCCTCGGCGGCGGTGCGGTCGGCGCGCGGGTCGCCGGTCTTGCGGCGCCGCTCGCCGGCGAGCTGCTCGGCCTGCCGCTTGCGCAGCAGCGCCGACACCTGGTCGGGCTCCAGCAGGCCGGGGATGCCGAGGTACTCCTCCTCCTCGGCGGAGCCGGGCTGGGCGTGCATCCCGAACTCGCCGCCGTCGTAGAGGACACGGTCGAACGTCGCGGACGCCTCGACCGTCTCGAACGGCAACTCCTCGCCGACGTCGGGACTGTCCTGCTGGCGGTTGGCCTCGGCGATCAGGTCGTCGTCGAGGCCGTCCTCGCGGACGGGCCGGTCGAGGACGTGGTCGCGCTCCTCCTCCATCTCGGAGGCGTGGCCCATCAGCGTCGGCACCGACGGCAGGAACACCGACGCCGTCTCGCCGCGCTTGCGGGCGCGGACGAAGCGCCCGATCGCCTGCGCGAAGAACAGCGGCGTGCTCGTCGACGTCGCGTAGACCCCGACGCACAGGCGCGGGATGTCGACGCCCTCGGACACCATCCGGACCGCGACCATCCAGCGGTCCTCGGTGCCGGCGAACTTCTTGATCTTCTTGGACGCGGTCGGGTCGTCCGACAGCACGATCGTGGCGCTCTGCCCGGTGACCGCCTTCAGCATCCCGGCGTAGGCGCGCGCGGTCTCGTGGTCGGTGGCGATCACCAGCCCGCCCGCGTCGGGGATGACGCGGCGCAGCTCGGTGAGCCGCCGGTCGGCGGCGGCCAGCACCTGCTTGATCCAGTCGCCCTTCGGGTCGAGCGCCGCGCGCCACGCCTGGGCCATCTGGTCCTGGGTGAGGGGCTCGCCGAGGGTCGCGGTGATCTCGTCGCCGGCGCGGGTGCGCCAGCGCATCTCCCCCGCGTACGCCAGGAAGATCACCGGGCGGACGACGCCGTCGGCGAGGGCGGGGCCGTAGCCGTAGGTGTAGTCGGCCTGGCTGCGCCGGATGCCGTCCGGCCCCTCCTCGTACTGGACGAACGGGATCGGGTTGATGTCGGTGCGGAACGGCGTGCCGGACAGCGCCAGCCGCCGCGTCGCGGGCTCGAACGCCTCCCGCACCGCGTCGCCCCAGGACAGGCCGTCGCCCGCGTGGTGCACCTCGTCGAAGATGACGAGGTACTTGCGCGACTCGGTGCGGTTGCGGTGCAGCGCGGGCCGGGCCGCGACCGTGGCGTAGGTGACGGCGACGCCGTCGAAGTCCTTGCCGATGGGGCCGTCGCTGTTCTGCCACTCCGGGTCGATCTTGATGCCGACGCGGGCCGCGGACTCCGCCCACTGCCGCTTGAGGTGCTCGGTCGGGCACACCACCGTGATCGACTGCACGATCCGGCGCTCCATCAGCTCGCGGGCGAGCCGGAGCGCGAACGTCGTCTTCCCGGCGCCGGGCGTCGCGACGGTGAGGAAGTCGCGCGGGCCGGGCTGGGAGCCGTCCGTGCCGAAGTAGGCCTCCAGCGCCTGCTGCTGCCAGGCGCGCAGGGACGACGCCGTCCCCCAGGCGGCCCGTTCGGGGAACGCGGGGGGCATGCTCGATGCGGCGAAGGTGCTCACGGTCTCTGAAGGCTACCGAGGACCACCGACAGATCGTGCCGCGCCCGCCGCACGTGTGCCGAGATCCACACGATGGCGGCCCTGCCGCCCGGCCCGGTACGCCGCCCACGCGGCCCGGATACGGCGGCCCTGACCTGCGGTGAAGGCGCGCATGCAGGCGTCCTGGGCGTAGTCCATGAAATTGTGGACCGGATCCTGGCCGCGTTGCGGACACGTGTCGCGGTAGTAGGGGCAGCCGTTCGCCGGCTCCGCCTCGTACGGGGTGTCGGCCACCCCGTCGCCCGGTGGGACGCAGCCGCCCTCGAAGGTGTGCAGCAGGCCGAGCCAGTGCCCGATCTCGTGGACGGCCGTGTACCCGCGGTCGAAGCCCCGGTACGACCCGCCGGGAATGCTGCGGTAGTCGATGACGACGCCGTCCATGCGCGGGGCGCGCCGGTACCACTGCGGGAACGTGGAGAAGCCGAGGACGTCCGACCCGACGGCCGCCGTGTAGACGTTGAGGGTGCCGCGCCCGCCCTTGTGCAGGCGCGTCTTCATCGAGCGCTCGTACCGGTCGGGCTCCTGGAACCAGGCGGCGCTGTCCACCAGGTCGTAGCCGGCCAGGCGGAACCGCACCCCCGTGTCGGCGCCGCCCGTCTTCCCGCCGTACGCGGCGTTCAGCGTGGCGACCTGCCGCTGGACCGCGCTCTTCGAGAGCCGCCCGTACGGCCCGCTGTGGACGACGTGGAACCGCACCGGGACGACGATCCCCTTCGCCATGCGCCGGGACGCGTCGAGGCGCCGCTCGTCGGACGTCCCGAACCGGTCGAGGAGCGCCTGCCGGAGGTCGGTGAGCATGGCCACCGCCTGGTCGCGGCCGAGGGCGGCCCGGTCGCCGGGCCGCGCGTTCCGGGCGTTCGAGGGATGGACGCACCCGTCACCACCGTGCGCAGCCCCGCCATGGCCATGCGCCGAACCGCCATGGCCGTGCACCGCACCGTCGCCGTGGGCGGCGGCCGGTGCGGCCCGCACCCGTCCCCGCTCACCCACCGCACCCGGAACGGCACACACCGTAATCGACAGTGCGCATAGCGAAACCCCGGCCATCCGCCGCATTCATCCCCCGTAGGTCGAAACCCGTATGTCACATGCGTCGGGCCCCGCGGCATCCCCCGCCGCGGGACCCGGAAAGCGCGCAGCCCGGCATGGGCGGTGCGCCGCCGCCGCGTCTCAGCGGCGGGTCACTCGCCCTTGCCGCCCTTGCCGCCCTCGCCGCCCGGCTGCATCGATTCGTAGATCTCCTTGCACTCCGGGCAGACGGGGTACTTCTTCGGATCCCGGTTCGGCACCCAGACCTTGCCGCACAGCGCGATCACCGGCGTGCCGGTCACGGCGCTCTCGGTGATCTTCTGCTTCTTCACGTAGTGGGCGAACCGCTCGTGGTCGCCGTCACCGTGCGAGAGGTCCGGCCGGACGTCCTGCTGGGTGTCGCTCTCGGGAAGGATCTTCGTACTCACGTCGTTCACCTTAGTTCAGTGTGGGGTCGTCGGGAAAAGTGGAGACGAACGCGAGATCGCCGCCCTGCCTGCGGAGAACGTCCTGCCAGAGCCGCTCGGGACGGTCCGCGAACACGTCCCCCGCCTCCGCCGGCACCAGGTACCAGGAGCCCTCCTCGACCTCCCCGCGCAGCTGCCCCGCCGACCACCCCGCGTAGCCGGCGAACACCCGCAGCTGCAGCAGCTCCGCCGCCAGCAGCCCGGGCGGGGCCTCCAGATCGACCACCCCGACCCGCGCGACCTCGGCGCCGCCGTCGAGCGCCCGCCAGCCGAGCGGCTCGTCCTCACCGGGAAGGCGGGCGAGGGCGAGCGGATGCTCCAGCGCGACGGGACCGCCCTGGAACACCACGGCGGGGCCGGTGGCGAGCCCGGCCCACGGCGGGAGGACGCGGTCCAGGGGAACCTCGGTCGGCCGGTTGAGGACAACGCCGAGCGTACCTCCGCCGATGTCGTGCTCGACCAGCAGGACGACGCTCCGCCTGAAGTTCGGATCCTCCAGCTGAGGCGTCGCCACCAGCAGGAGCCCCACCCTGATGCCGTCTTCCATGGGTTCCATCATGCGTTGCCCGGACCTCCGGCGGCACGCCTCCCCGCTCGTTAGCCTGTTACGCATTCCTATCGATGGGGATATCGGCACCACAAGGTCCTGGGTTAAGAATGATCTAGGATCATCGGCCATCCGCTTGGTGCGCGCCGGGAGGACAGCGACATGCAGTTGCCCAGGGTCATCATCGCGGCAGTGTTCGCCGTCCTCGGAGCGCTGATCACGATCCAGGCGGTGTTCAAGTCGGACGGCTCCGCGTCGCCCGCGGCGTCCAGCGCGTCCGCGAGCCCCAGCCCGTCCGCCTCCTCGCCGGCCTCGCCGAAGCCCAGCACGTCCGGGACGGCGAAGGCGCCCGCCCGGCCGGTGACCGCCGACATCGGCGCGGTCTCCTGCCCGGCGCGGACCGTGCACGTCAAGGTCCGCAACTCCGGGACGCGGACCGAGGACTTCTCCGTCGAGCGCGACGACGGCGGCGCCGCGGTCCCCGGCCAGATCCCGCCCGGCAACACCCGGACGATCTCCGTGAAGCTGCGCGAGGACCGCCGCACCGACCTCACCGTCACCTGGGCCAACAAGCGCATCGAGACCAGGGCGGTGCGGGCGAACTGCACGAAGGCGGGCGGCGCGCCGACCGAGACGCCGCCGAGCAACCTGCCGCACACCGGCCCCGACACCGTGCTGTGGGCGCGGGCCGCGACCGGCGTCGGCATCATCCTCACCGGCGCGATCATCTTCTGGTACGGCGGCATCTGGCCCCGCCGCCGCGAGCGGATCTTCGCCGGCAAGAAGGACGTCTGACCCGGCGGGCACGCCGCCGGGTCCCGGCCCCCGGCCGCTACGCCTCGGTGCGGGGACGGCCGCCCGCCGCCTCCCGGACGGCGCCCGCGACGCGGGTGGCCACGTCCGGGTGGAAGACGCTCGGCACGATGTAGTTCGGGCCGATCTCCTCCGGCGTGACGACCTCGGCGAGCGCCGCGGCCGCGGCGGCCAGCATGTCGAGCGTGACACCGTCGGCCTGGGCGTCCAGCAGGCCGCGGAAGACGCCGGGGAACGCCAGCACGTTGTTGATCTGGTTCGGGTAGTCGCTGCGGCCGGTCGCGACGACGGCGGCGTGCTCGCGCGCCTCGTCCGGGGACACCTCGGGCTCGGGGTTGGCGAGCGCGAACACGATCGCGCCGTCGTTCATCGTCGCGATGTCGTCGCCGGTCAGGATGCCGGGCGCGGAGACGCCGATGAACACGTCGGCGTCCTTGACGGCGCCGCGCAGGTCGCCCGCGTAGCCGGCCGCGTTGGTGTGCTCGGCGATCCAGCGGAGCGAGTCGTCCAGGTCGTCGCGGCCCTTGTGGACGGCGCCGCGGTAGTCGCACACGATGAGGTCGCGGGCCCCCGCGTGCATCAGCAGCTTCAGGATCGCGGTGCCGGCGGCGCCCGCGCCCGCCATCGTGATGCGCACCGAGCCGATCTCCTTGCCGACGACGCGCAGCGCGTTCGTCAGCGCGGCCAGCACGCAGATCGCCGTGCCGTGCTGGTCGTCGTGGAAGACGGGGATGTCGAGCAGCTCGCGCAGCCGGGCCTCGACCTCGAAGCAGCGCGGGGCGGAGATGTCCTCCAGGTTGATGCCGCCGAACGCGGGCGCGAGGATCTGGACGGTCCGGACGATCTCGTCGGTGTCCTGCGTGTCGAGGCAGATCGGCCACGCGTCGATCCCGGCGAACCGCTTGAACAGCGCCGCCTTGCCCTCCATGACCGGCAGCGCGGCCTCCGGGCCGATGTTGCCGAGGCCGAGCACCGCCGACCCGTCGGTGACGACGGCGACGCTGTTGCGCTTTATGGTCAGCCGGCGGACGTCCTCGGGGTTGCGGGCGATGGCGAGGGACACCCGCGCGACGCCCGGCGTGTAGGCCATCGACAGCTCGTCGCGGTTGCGCAGCGGCACCTTCGACTGCATCTCTATCTTGCCGCCGAGGTGCATCAGGAAGGTCCGGTCGCTGACCTTGTGGATCTTGACGGACTCGATGCCCTCCAGCGCCCCGGCGATCGCCTCGGCGTGCTGGGTGTCGCGGGTGGCGATCGTCACGTCGATGCGCAGCGTCTCGTGGCCGGCGGTGTTGACGTCGAGGGCCGTGACGATGCCGCCGGCGTTCTCGACCACGTGGGTGATCTGGCTGACGGCCCGGCCGCCGGCCGGGACCTCCAGCCGGACGGTGATGGAGTACGACACGCTCGGCACGCTCGCCACGACGACTGCTCCCTAGCTGCTCTG
Organism: Actinomadura sp. NPDC049382; assembly: GCF_040677125.1. Lineage (NCBI taxonomy): Bacteria > Bacillati > Actinomycetota > Actinomycetes > Streptosporangiales > Thermomonosporaceae > Actinomadura > Actinomadura sp. NPDC049382. The sequence continues at coordinate 2,573 of NZ_JBFARO010000092.1, read as the reverse complement.
GGTTGTTCTCGTCCCGCGCGCGCCGCCCGATCGCCCGGGACGGCATGCCCGAGGGGGCGCGGATCGGCGGGGGCGGCCCGTGGGAGTGGTGCACGCGGGCCGTCCGGGCACGGTCGACGCATCGAGCATACGCGCAACATCACGGCGGGGTGTCCCGATCGCCCCGGCTCGTTCCCCTCCCGACCAGCGCCGATCGGCACCGGCGGCGCATGACGACCAGAACGGGCGGCCCACCAGAGCACGCCTCGTGACGCAGCGCTTCAGGACCCGTACAGGGCGCTTAGAACGCGCCTTAGAACAGGGCCGACTGCAGACCGCGGCGGGCCTTGCCGATGCGCGGGTCCTCCGGGGGGAGCAGGTCGAACAGCGACAGCAGGTGCTTGCGCACCGCGTCGCGGTCGTCGCCCGCGCTGCCGCGCACCGCGGCGATCAGCCGGTCGAACGCCGCGTCGATGCGCCCGGTCATCATCTCCACGTCGGACGCGCTGATCTGCGCCTGGACGTCGCCGGGCTTCTCCGCGGCCTCCTGGAGGACGCGGTCGGCGTCCAGCGAGCCGACCCGCAGGCTCAGCTCGACCAGGGCGAGGCCCTGCTTGGCCTGGCCGTCCCTGGGGTCGTCGGCGAGGATCCGCTCGAACGCGGCCTTGGCGGTGGGCAGGTCGCCGCGCTGCAGGGCGTCCTCGGCCTCGGCGTACACCGGGTCGCCGGCCGGGGCCTCGCCCGCGTCGGCGCCGGGCTGCTGCTCGCCCTCGGGGGCGTCCGGCAGGATGCCCTCCTTGCGCAGCGCGTCGAAGAGCTGGTCGATGGCCTGGCGCACCTGCGGCTCGGGCGCGGCGCCGTTCAGGAACGGCAGCAGCTGCCCGGCGACGACGGCCGCGACGAACGGGATGCCGCGCACGCCCATCTGCTGCATGTAGGCGGCGAGCTGCGGGTTGGCGTCGATGTCGACCTTCGCGAGCACCCACGCGCCGGCCGCCTCGGCGGCGAGCTTCTCCAGGATCGGCCCGAGCTGCTTGCAGGGGCCGCACCATTCGGCCCAGAAGTCGACGAGGACGGGCACGGACTGCGACCGCTCCACGACCTCGGTGTTGAACGTCTGGTCGGTGACGTCCACGACGTACTGCCCGGCGGCCCCGCCCGGGTCCGCCGGCGCGCCGCCGCCCTGGGCGCGGCGTTCCTGCTGCTTCCTTGCGGCCGCCTGGCGCGCCCCCAGGTCGATGGCCCCGTGCAACGAAAAGTCCCGAGAAGGCATGGGTCCATCCTGCCCCATGAGCGCACCCGGCTGTGCGCCCGTACGCCCTGAGCGGAGCGGGCCGCCTCCCCGCGGCACCGGCCCGGACGCCCCGCTCGGCGCGCCCGACGGGGTAAATCGGCAATTGTCCACCTTTCTGGAATTCGCCACTTCAGCGCGGTAGGCAAAGAATCCAGGCGTGCTGCCGTAAAGGCAAAAAGATTGCTGACAGCCATCACCAAGCCCGGTTATAGTCACGATGTCGATGCATCGCGGCTCGGCAAAAGCGGCCGGACCCGCCGGACGGCGGAGCCGGTCTCGGCGGGCACCGCGTGGCGGGTTGGGGGACCCGTGGCCACCGGAGCGCCCGTGCCGGCGCCGCGACCGCATGGCGAGCTACGGGGGGAAACACTTGTGATCGCGGAGCATTCCGTGATCGTGGCCCGAGGAATGGGTGTCCGCCGCGGGGGGCGGTGGCTCCTGCGCCCGGTGACCTTCGGCGTGTCCGAAGGCGTGGTCGGCCTGGCCGGTCCACCTGGTGCCGGTAAATCCACTCTGCTGGCCACGTTCGCGACGTTGCGCAGGCCGAATGCCGGCCTGCTGCGCATTCTGGGACAGGACATATCGAACGCCGCCGGACTGCGGGCCGCGCGGGCCGGGATCGGCTACCTGCCGACCCGGTTCTCCCGCGCCGAGAACATGACGGCCGGCGAGTTCGTCGCCTACGCGGCGTATTACAAGCGCACGAGCGCGTCCGCCGCGCGCTCCATGCTGAAGCGGCTCGACCTCGCCGACGCCGCCGGGACGGAGCTGGCGCTGCTGCCGCCGGACGTCCGGCTGCGCGCCGGGCTCGCCGCCGCGTGCGTGCACGAGCCCCCGCTCGTGCTGCTGGACGACCCGTTCGGCGCGCTGTGCGCCGCCGCCGAGCCGTGGCCCACCGGCGCCGACGGCCCCGGCCGGTCCGTGCTGACCGCCGCGATGGCCGAGCTGATCCCGGTGCTGCGCTCGCTGGCCCCGGCGGTGGTGGTCACCGCCGACGCCACCGACACGCTGACCGGCTGGTGCGACCGCCTCTTCACGCTGGCCCGCGGCCGGCTGACCGAGCAGCCCACGCACTCGGCCGGCGCGCGGCGCGGCCGAACCGCCGCCGACCGGCGGGCGGGCGGCCCGGCCGACCCGCGGGACGCCGCCGAACCCCGGGACGCGGGCGCCCCCGGGCGGCAGGGCGCCGACCGGCCGCCGCGCCCCGCGGTGGGCGCGATGAGCCGGCGCCGCGACACCCGGCCCGCCCCGCGCGGCGCGCGCCCGGGCCCGCCGACGCGCCGGCCCGGCCGGCCGCCGC
>NZ_JBFARO010000091.1:0-31411 GCF_040677125.1 Actinomadura sp. NPDC049382 | reverse complement strand
GGCGGCCGCGGCGGGCCGCCGGGGCCGCGCAGCCCCAGCCCGATCACCGCCAGGCCGGCCGCCAGCAGCACCGCCGCCGGCGTCCACAGGCCGGCCTTTCCGCGCATCACCGATCACCCACTCGAAAATGATCTGCCATTTCCCGTGGCCCGCGGCCGTGCGCAATTTCTCGCACGGTTCTCCGCGGGCCCGGGAATGGCATCGGCGAGTCTCGTCAGGCGTCCGCGCCGCTGCGCCGGCGGACGGCCGCGGCGCCGACTCCGAACGCGCCCAGCAGCAGGACGCCGCCGGCGGCCAGCGGCGCGGCGCTCGTCCCGCCGGCGCCGCCGCCGAAGCCCGTCTTGGCCCCGCCGGTCGGGGTCGGGTGCGTGCTCCCCTTCGGCGTGGGCTTCGCCCCGGCCTTCACCACCGTGAGGTAGCCGACCGACCTGTGCCCGCCGCAGCGCACCTGCACGGTGTACTCGCCGGGGACGGTGTCGGTCTTGATCGTCGCCAGCCCGGCCCGGCCGTCGACCTCCTCGGCACCGTTCAGCGGGACGGCCCCGCCCACGAACGCCAGCGAGCCGGCCTCCCCGTCGACCTGGCACTTCTTCCCGACGACGGTGACCTGCCCGCCCGGGCGGGCCTGGCTCGGCTGCACGAGCACGTCGCCGCCCTCCGCCATCGCGGGCGCGGCCAGGCCGACGGTCACCGCGCCGACGACGAGACCGAGAACGGTCGCCTTTCCAAGTCGCATCTTCTGCTCCATTGCGACACGGCGGCTTACTCGACTTTCGGCCCCGGCACCGTGCCCCCTTATGCACTCGTATGATGGGCCGGGCCCCGGGTTGGTTCGCGCCTTTTTCGCCGGCTCCGGCGGATAAACATGATCAGAAATTGCGGCCGGAAGTTGATGTGAAAGCCGTCACATCGCGGTGCGGCGGACGGCGCGGACGACGACGTCGTGGAGAGGCTTTTCCGCGCCGCCGTGACCGATGATCGTCCGGTGCTCCTCCTCGGCGGTGACGATCTCCCAGGCCGTCTCGTCCAGGCGCGCCGTGATGGCGGCGGCGGTGACCGACGCCTCGGCGGGCGGGCCGTGCTCCTCGCCGTGCCCGTGCCCGTGGCCGTGCCCATGGAGGTGGCCGACGATCAGCAGGGTGCCGCCGGGCGCCACCCATCCGGCGACGCGGTCGTAGAACTCCAGCTGCGGCATCGCCGGGTGGGCGTAGTGGGTGGTGACGAGGTCGAACCGCTCGTCCGGCGTCCACGCGGCCAGGTCGGCCTCCACCCACCGCAGGCCCTCGGACACGCCCGCGGCCGCCGCGCGCTCGGCGGCGCGGGCCAGCGCCTCGGACGAGATGTCGGCCGCCGTCACCCGCCAGCCGTGCGCCGCCAGCCAGATCGCCTCGGCACCGGCGCCGCACCCCGCGTCCAGCGCCGTCCCCGGCGCCAGCTCCCCGATCTCACGGGCGAGATAGGGGTTGGGCGGGTTCCCGCCCATGGCCCCGGCGGCGGCGCCCTCCCGCCAGTGCCGCTCCCAGTAGCCCTTGTCGAACTCGTGCGTCATTCGCCGTCCCCTCCGGTTGCTCTCACCAGCTACGACGATGGTGCCGACCGCCGGGGCGAACCGGCGAAGCCTGTTGCCGATTGGCAAAATGAGGGGATGGACGAGGCAGTTGAGCGCACCCTCGACGCGTTCGGGCCGAGGCTGAAGCAGCTCCGGCGCCGCCGCGGGACCACCCTGTCCGGCCTCGCCGAGGAGACGGGCGTCTCCGCCAGCACGCTGTCCCGGCTGGAGTCCGGGCTGCGGCGGCCCACGCTCGAACAGCTCCTGCCGCTCGCCCGCGCCTTCCGGGTCACGCTGGACGAGCTCGTCGACGCGCCGCCCACCGGCGACCCGCGCGTCCACCTGCGTCCGGTCGCGGGCGGCGACGGAGCGACCGTCCTGCCGCTCACCCGCCGGCCCGGAGGCATCCAGGCGTACAAGTTCGTCCTCCCGGCCGGGAAGGACGGCGCCGAGCCCGACCTGCGCACCCATGAGGGCTACGACTGGGTCTACGTCCTCAATGGCACGCTGCGGCTGGTGCTGGGCGAGCACGACCTCGTCCTGGAGCCCGGAGAGGCCGCGGAGTTCGACACCCGCATCCCGCACTGGTTCGGCGCGACGAGTGCCGGGCCCGTCGAGTTCCTGAGCCTGATCGGGCGGCAGGGCGAGCGCGCGCACGTCCGCGCGGCTCCCAAGGCAGGACCGCAGTGAGCCCGGTTCGCGCGTCCGGCGGGACGGTTCGTACCGTCGTCGGGTGAAGCTGCTTTCGGTCAACATCGGGCACCCGCGCACCAACCCGGCCAAGCCGTTCCGGCTGACCGGCATCGACAAGCGCCCGGTCGAGGGGCCGGTGGCGGTCGCCGCACCGGCCTCCGAGGGGACGGGCGAGGTCGGGCTGGCGGGCGACCGCGTCCATGACGTGCGCGGTCATGGCGGGCCGGACCAGGCCGTCTACGCGTACGCGCGCGAGGACCTCGACTTCTGGCAGGACGAGCTGGGCAAGCCGCTGCCCGACGGCGTCTTCGGCGAGAACCTGACCACCGCCGGGATCGACGTCAACGGCGCCCTGATCGGCGAGCGGTGGCGCGTGGGGCCGGACGTGCTGCTGGAGGTGAGCTGCCCCCGCATCCCCTGCGGCACCTTCCAGGCGTGGCTGGACGAGGCGGGCTGGATCAAGCGGTTCACGCGGGCGGCGATGCCCGGCGCCTACCTGCGGGTGGTCGAGCCCGGCGAGATCCGCGCGGGCGACCCGGTCGAGCGGGTGCGTCGTCCCCGCCACGGGGTGACCGCGGCCATGGCGTTCCGCGCCCTCACCACCGCGCCGGAGCTGCTGCCGCCGCTGGTGTCGCTGGAGGCGCTTCCGTCCTACGTGAGGGACGTGGCTCGAAGGCGCTCCGCCGCAGGCCGCTGACGGGTCGGCGGCGCGCCGGGCGGCACACCGGAGCGCGCCCGCAATACAGGCCGTACATTTGTTGCCAATCGGGCAAAAATGGGCACTGTACCGCAGATTACCGGAAAGCGGACGGACGTCCCGGTAATCTCGGCAATCCACGCTTCCCCGAACGGGCGGTGTGTCAGCCTAGATACGGACTGTACCGGTAAGAGTACGTCTCACTCAGTAATGTGACCCCCGTGCCGTGCCGTCGACCGCGCTGAGGACGTCCGATGCCCGTTTTCTCCGAACCTGCCGACACCGAGCGCCAGGATTTCCGGCGGCACGGCAGGCCGCCGACCCGCGGAACGCGTCGCCAGAGCAGCGCACGGTCCTTTCACCTGTGCATTTCCGTCCTTCCGGCGGCCGTTATCGGGATCCTCGGGGTCGCCGCCGCGGCGGTGCTCTACAACGGCGACGACGTGACGCCGCGGGCGCAGCTCGTGCTGGCCGCGGCGGCCGTGGCGGCCGTCCTGACGCTGGGCGCCGCCGTGTTCGGGGCGGACGTGGCGACCCGCAGGTTCGAGCGGCAGCCCGCCCGGCGCCCCGACCGGGTCCAGGGCCCGACTCCGGAGGACGTGCAGCGGCGGCTCGGCGAGCTGTGGTTCTCGATCGCGCGCGGCCGGCAGGGCCTCAAGGAGCTCACCGAGCGGGTCAAGGCCGGGGAGACGGCACCGCGCAGCGAGGACGTCCCGGCGATCGAGTCGGGCGACGCGTTCGTCCGGCTCGCCTACGAGCTGCGGCAGGCGCAGGGCGAGGCGTGGAACGCCGTGCTGGACGTCGCCGCGAGCCGCGCGCCGAGCGGCACCGGCAGCGCCGGCGGCGCCGGCGGCGGCACCGGCACGAGCACCAGCAGCGGCACCGACCGGCGGGTCGACGTGTTCGTCAACCTGGCCCGCCGCATGCAGTCGCTGGCCCACCGCGCCATCAAGGGGCTCGACGAGCTGGAGAACCAGGTCGAGGACCCGGACCTGCTCAAGGGCCTGTTCCGGGTCGACCACCTCAGCACCCGCATGCGCCGCCAGGCCGAGAGCCTCGCGGTGATCGGCGGCGCCGCGTCCCGCCGCCAGTGGAGCCGGCCGGTGACCGTCTACGAGGTGCTGCGCTCGGCCATCGCCGAGGTGGAGCACTACAACCGGGTCAAGGTCGTCCCGCCCGTCGAGGGCACCCTGGACGGCAGCGCGGTCGCGGACGTCGTCCACCTGCTCGCCGAACTCATCGAGAACGCCACCCGGTTCGCGCCGCCGCACACGCAGGTGCTGGTCCGGGTCGACGCCGTCACCGCCGGGCTGGCCATCGAGGTCGAGGACCGCGGCCTCGGCATCCCCCGGGAGAGCCAGCGGCGGCTGAACGACCTGCTCGCCGACCCCGACCGGGGCGGCGCCGAGGAGCTGCTGCAGGAGGGGCGCATCGGCCTGCTGGTCGTCTCCGCGCTCGCCCGCCGGCACGGCGTCCGCGTCGAACTCCGCGACAACCTCTACGGCGGGGTCCAGGCCACCGTCGTCGTGCCGGGCGAGCTGGTCGGCGCGGAACCCGCGGAGGCCGAGGCCGTGCCGCAGGCCCAGCCGGCGCACGCCGAGCCCGTCCCGGTGCCCGCCACCGCGGCCGCCCCGGCCGCGGCGCGGGAGACCGTCCCCGCGTCCGCGTACGCCGGCCCGTCGGAGGGCTACGCCCCGGCCGACCGCTTCGTCGCGGCGGACGCCCCCGGCCGCCACGCCGATTCCGCCGCCGCCGCGAATTCCGGCCCGGCCGCAAATCCCGGTGGGGTGGCGGAATCCGGCATGGTGGACAATGCTGAGCGGCCGTCGCTGCCGCGCCGCCGGGTCCAGGCGAATATGGCTCCCGAACTGGTGAATCCTCCCGCGCCGCAGCATCTGCAGGACGATACGGAGGTCGCGCACAATCCCGGTCTCATGGCGGCATTCCAACGGGGCGTGCGCGGCGCCGAAGAGAGCGACGGCGTCGTGGACGGCACCGATGGTACGGACTGACGAAACATCACGAGGGATAAGGAGCGTCCATTGAGTGCTGTCTCCCCGAACCAGGCTCAGGATCTTGCTTGGCTGTTGCGGGGGCTGGGCGAGGAGGTTCCGGTCATCCGCGGCAGCGTGCTGCTGTCCGCCGACGGCATGCTGAAGGCCTCCGACGGCTTCGACCGCGCGAGCGCGGAGCAGCTCGCCGCGCTCGCCTCGGGCCTGTTCTCCATCGCCCGGAGCGCGGGGACGAAGTTCGACGACAGCAACGAGGTCCGGCAGGTCGTGACGGAGCTGAAGTCGAGCCAGCTGTTCATCTCGTGGGCCGGTTACAACTCGGTGCTGGCGGTGCTGGCGAGGGGCGAGGCCGATCCGGCCGTCGTCGGCTTCGAGATGGCCCGGCTGATCAAGTCCGTCCGTCCCTTCCTCGGCACGGCGACGCGCGCGGCGGCGGCGCCGGGCGGTCCGATCCCCTCGTCATGACGGCCGGCGAGGACGAGGTCTGGCTCGACGACGACGCCGGGCCGCTGGTGCGCCCGTACACGGTGACCGCCGGGCGCACCCGGCCGGCGATGCGGCTGGACATGCTGTCCCTGGTGGTGGCGACCGGCGAGGTGCCGGCGAACCTCGACCCGGAGCACCACCGGGCGCTCGGCCTGTGCCGCACCCCGACCTCGGTCGCCGAGGTCGCGGCGTACCTGCGGCTCCCCGTCGCGGTCACCAAGGTCCTCCTCGCCGACCTCGTGAACTGGCGGGCCATGTCCACCCGAGCGCCGCGCCCCGCGGCCGAGCTCACCGACCGAGACCTCCTGGAGAAGCTGCTCGATGGCCTACAACGAGCCTGAGATGTTCCCCACTCAGGTCAAGATCCTGATCGCGGGCGGATTCGGGGTCGGGAAGACGACGTTCGTCGGCGCGGCGAGCGAGATCGAACCGCTCAGCACCGAGGAGCTCATCACCACCGCGAGCGTCGGCATCGACGACCTCGGCGGCGTGGAGGGCAAGACCACGACCACCGTGGCGCTCGACTTCGGCCGCATCACGATCGAGCAGCACGGCATCGTGCTGTACCTGTTCGGCACGCCCGGCCAGCAGCGCTTCTGGTTCATGTGGGACGAGCTGTGCGCGGGGGCGCTCGGCGCCGTCGTGCTCGCCGACACCCGCCGCCTGGACGCCTGCTTCGAGGCCGTCGACTTCTTCGAGAACCGGGGGACGAAGTTCCTCGTCGCGGTGAACGAGTTCGACGGCGCGTTCCGCTACGACCCCGACGAGGTGCGGGCCGCCCTCGAACTCGACCCGGGCGTGCCGATCGTGCTGTGCGACGCGCGGGACGCCCGCTCCGCCACCGCGGTGCTGCGGGCCCTGATCCGCCACCTCATCGCCACCGCGACCGCCCCCGCTCCCGACCGCCTGACCTCCCCGACCGCCTGACTCCCACCCCGCCCCACCGCATCTGGAGATCGCCGTGACCCAAGAGCCGCTCTACGAGCCCCCCGGCCATCTGCTGACCCCCGTCGACCCCGAGGTGCCGCGGCGCGTGGCGCGGCTGCGCGAGCTCGGGCTCGGGCAGGAGGCCGACCCCGAGTTCGACGCGTTCGCCCGCGACCTCGCCGAGACCGCCCGGCGGCTCGTCGGCACCGGGCTGCCCCCGTTCGCGATGGTCAACTTCGTCACCGACCGGCAGTACCTGTCCGGCCTGTACTCCCCGCAGGACCCCACCGACCCGTCCGGCGGCGTGGAGCTGGGCCGGGAGGTGCCGCTCGACCACGGCTACTGCCCGCACGTCGTCGTCCGGCGCAAGGCGCTCGTCCTGGACGACGTGTGCGACTACCCGCGCTTCGCCGGCAACCCGGTCGTCGACAAGCTCGGCATCCGCACCTACGTCGGTGCCCCGCTGATCGACCACACGGGCACGACCCTCGGCACGATCTGCATCATCGACCGCGAGCCGCGCCCGTGGGGCCACCCCGGGCTGAACCTCATCAAGGAGCGCGCGGCGGAACTCGTCCAGCTGATCCGCCGCCGCGAGGAGATGCTGGGCTGACCCGGGGCCGGGTCACGCCTCGGCGGGCAGCGGCACCGAGCGCGAGAAGAGCACGCCCGGCGAGGGCGGCACGGCACCGTCCTCGATGCCGAGCACGCCCGTGGACAGCAGCCCGAACTCCGTCGCGACGCCCGCGATGTCGGCCTTGAGGAACTCGATCGCCGCCCGGGCGCGGCCCGCGTCGTTGCCGGGTTTCGCCGCCCACCGCATGACCTGGGCGATCGCGAACGCGTAGGCGATGGCGCGGCCGGCGAGGACCAGGTGCTCCTGGCGGAGGTCCCGGTCGAGGAAGCCGAGGTCCAGCCCCTGCGAGGTGATCGCGGACGCGGTGAGCGGCCAGTCGGCGAGGAACTTGCTGAGCGGCAGGCCGTCCGTCCGCGCGAGGCAGTACTCGGTGAGCTGCTGGCTGAGCAGGTCGTTGGTGCCGTCGAAGATGGTGTAGACGCGGGCGTCGAGGAACGCCTGCGCGGAGATGTTCGTCGGCGACCCGCAGCGGTACCCCTCGCCGCCGGAGAGCTGCTGGTAGTGGTGCGCGGCGCTGAGCATCCGCTCGGTGGCGACCGTCTTGATGGCCTGGACGGCGGGGAACGCGCCGATCATGTCGGACTTCATGTCCAGCGAGGTCTGCAGGTAGTCGTTGAGCGCCGCGCAGACGGTGTAGGACGTGTCGATCGCCGCGAGCCGGTACCGGACGAACCGGATCGCCGACTGCGGCCCCGGGCCGATCCGCCGCGCGTTCGCGTACGCGCGCGCCTCCCGGCTGATGCGGCGCAGGAAGCCGGCGCCCATCGCCGCCATCATCGCCCGCGACGCCATGAGCATCTCCACCATGGGGCGCAGGTTGCGGCCCTCCGCCCGGATGCGCCGGTGCCGGGGGACGACCACGTCGATCTCGTTGAGCCCGTAGTCGATCACCTTGAGGCCGAGCGGCTCGTAGGGCTGCAGGGTGCGGAAGCCCTCGCTGCGCTTGACGATGAAGTAGCCGTACTCGCGGCCGCGGTCGTCGTTCTTCGCGCTGACCAGCCACCAGTGCGCGCTGGAGCTGAACGCCTGCCAGTGCTTGCGGCCGCGGATCCGGTAGCCGCCCGGGACCTCCTCGAACGTGGTCGTCATGCCGGACATGGCGGAGCCGCAGCCGGGCTCGGTGGACGCGAACCCGCAGACCATGGGGTCGCCGCCGGCGTACTGCGGCAGCACCTCCCGCTTGGCCTCCTCGTCCGCCCACAGCGCGATGGGCCGCAGCGCCACCCCGGTGATCACCGTGGCGTACATGCCGAGCGGAAGGTTCCATTCGGACAGCGCTTCCACGACTCGGCACATCTCGACGTGGCTGTCGCGTCCGCCGAACTCTCTCGGCAGCGTCGGCAGCAGCACGCCGGCCCGGGTCAGCAGCGTCCAGTCGTCGGCCGGGAGGTTCTGCTGCGGGTAGGTGGCGGTGTCGAATCGGGGGGCGATCGCCTCGATACCGGCGATGAAGTCGTTCGTGGACAGGGACAGTAGAGCATTCGTCATGGTGTCCGCTCTCACGGGTCGGCGCGTCAATGCAGGGGGAAGTCGCCGGAATCCGGCCGTCGGAAGAACACGCTCATGCCCGACCGGCCGCCGGGCCGGCCGAGCGAACCTCCTTGCCAATCGCTCGTCTGAGACTCTCACGCCATGGTGAAACGAACGATCACCAGACGCAAGGCTCCTCTGGCTGACCGTAATCAGCCAACGACGATTCGAGCCTGCAGGCCATGTTCCGGCCGTGCCCGCAGTCGACGGCTGATCACTTTGGGAATGATGAGTTTAATGTGCAACTAGCTGCTGTTGTGACGATTGAGAGAGATTCTCATCTCTGGGACGACGGCCCGGTCACGCCCCGGCCGCTCCCCCGAGCCCGCCGTCCCACCATCCCCAGGCGTCCCCGAAACCCGATGAAAGCGCAGCTCAGCCACTGATCACCGGACGGGACGCGCGGTACCGCAGAACCACCCGGCAGGGTAGTTGACAACTGTGCCAGACGGCGCGTAAAGCGCCTGTCCGATATCTGTGATCACGAAAAGATCGATTTCGGAGGGAAGTCACGATCAAGGCGTGCGCGCTCCTCGCCCATCCGATACAAATCCCTAGCCTGAAGGTCATTGCGGACAGGGCCCCGGGATTAACGCCCACCGAGTCACGTTTTCCGGCGGTCCGGTAATGGAATGAGTCAACACCCGCAGGCGCCTCGGACGCTTCGGCGGCGACAGTTCACAGAGGTGGTCTTTCGGCGACCAGAGTACATCCCCCTCGACGGAACCGGCCACTTCGACGTTGTTCCCGTGCCGTTTTCCAGGCGCCGCCCGGAAGCGGCCGCCGAAAAGCGGGCGCGCAGTTCAGGAGGCCGGCGGGTTGCCGTAGACGCGGCGCGGGGTGACGAGCACGGCGGCCCGCCGCTCCTCCGCCATCACGCGGTCGTAGGTGTCCCAGTCGTCGTGCGTGCCACCGGCCGCGGTGAAGATGTCGCGCAGCAGCACCCGCAGCGCCTCGCCGTCGACGCCGGGCCGCGGATCGTCCGGGCCGATGATCTCCGCGTCGCCCTCCACGGCCGTCCACCGCCAGCCCGCGCGGGCGACGATCGTGGCCCGCGGGTCGGCGCGCAGATGGTGCAGCTTGCGGGAACCACCGGTGGCGACGAGCCCGACGACCCGTCCACCCCGCAGCGGATGCTCTAGAACTCCGGCGTTGACGACGGACGACTGCACACCGCCGTCGCCCCGCAGCGTGCTGACCACGCACAGGCCGTGATCCAGCGGTATCAGTTCGGCGAAGCCTTCGAGGTCGGTCCCCATCGATCAGCCTTTCTCCCTGAGCCCCCGCCCGGAGCCGCCGGCCGACGCTTCGAGCACATCCGGTGTTCTACCCAGCCGAGAGCCCGCCAAGGCGATGCCGCCGAGCACGGGCCGGCAGGCGGTCCGGTAGAAAGATCGCATGGCAGTCATCTACGAGACGACCATGACGCCCGGGAAGCTGGAGCTGCTCACCGCATGGCTCCCCGCGCAGCCCTGGTACGCCGGCCCGGGACCCGCGCCGCGCCTGACCAGGGCGGGCGGTTTCCGGCTCGACGACCCGGACGGCGAGGTCGGCATGGAGTTCATGGTGGTCACCGACACCTCCGGCGACCGGCCCATCTCCTACCACGTACCGCTCAGCTACCGCGGCGCCCCGCTGGACGGGGCCGAGGAGGGACTCGTCGGCACCTCGGAGCACGGCGTCCTGGGACGGCGATGGGTCTACGACGGCACCCGCGACCCGGTGCTCGTCGCCCAGCTCCTCGCTCTCCTCCAAGGGCGCGCCGAGCCGCAGCACCAGACCATCGGCGACAAACCGGACCCGTCCGTCTCGGCGCACTTCACCGGAACCACCGCCTCGACGCTGACCGCGATCAAGGCCGTCGAGCACGGCCCCGACCGCACCGACATCACCGTGGCGACCGAACCGAGCGGCACCCTCACGATCGGCGTGACCCGCGTCCTGCGCGCGCACGACACCGCCACCGCCGCCCAGACCTACGTGACCGCCCCCTGGCGAACCCCGGACGGCACCGAGCACCGCGTTCCCCTCGCCGTCCTCCACTGATCACCGGCCGTCCCCTGACCAAGATCGGCTAACTGGCCCGCCGTGCCCTCCGGACGGACGGCGGGCCGAAAGAAGGGCCATGGATCCGGCCCCCCCTTTGACACGGAACTCAGCCGAGGACGAACGGGAGCCGTGCGGCCAGCTCCCCGAGCGCGGCCCTGTCGGCGTCCGCTGGAGGGCGGCGGCCGGTGCCGATCAGGAGGGCGTCCGTGTCGGAGAACGAGGCCGGAAACCGGGCCCCGGCGATCCGCTCCAGCGACGCGCGCGCTGCGGCGAGGGTCTCGGCGGGCGGGCCGGCCGCCTCGGGCACGTCCGCGATCAGGTCGAGGTGGTGCAGCGTCCACTCCATGACGTACGCGGAGAGGTAGTCCCCGGCGGTCAGCACCATGTCCTGGGTCGCGACGCGGAGATCCGGATCGGCGAGTGCGGCGGCGCGCCCCGCGGCGGAGCCGACGTCGTCGAGGTGGAACTTCAGCAGGGCCGGGTCGCCGTAGGCGGCGGCCAGCCGCGGGATCAGCGCGTCGAGCGGGTCGTCGCCGGTCGGCGGGTCGACGAGCTTCCAGTAGGTGTCGGCGTCGGCGGTCGGTTCGCCGTCGGCGGGCGTGACCAGGGTGATCAGCACGTCCTGGGCGTCGATGACCAGGTGGCACACCAGGTCCCGGACGAGCCACCCCGCACAGCCGGACGGCCGCTCCCAGTCCCCATCGGAGAGTTCGGCGACCGCCCCGAGCAACGCCGTCCACGAGCGTGAGAAGTGATCCACTCCGGCCAAGCTAGTGCCGTCCCGAGACGGCGGGCAATCGGATTGGCCGAGGCACGACGACATCAACACCCGCGCCCTTCTGGACGCCCGGCAAACGCGGCCTCCACTGATCGTGGACGCCCTGAAGCCGCCGGCCGCGCCGTGCCCGTCAGGCGATCCGGTCGATGATCAGCGGGTGCGGGGACGCGGCCGCGCCGTCCTCGATCTCGTAGGCGCCGTCCAGGGACTCCAGGGCGCGGGCGAACCGGGCCTCGTCGTCGCTGTGCAGCGTGAGGAGCGGCTGCCCCGCGCTGACCGTGTCGCCCGGCTTGGCGTGGCAGATCACGCCCGCGCCGAACGAGACCGGGTCCTCCTTGCGGGCCCGGCCGGCGCCGAGCCGCCACGCCGCGACGCCCACCCCGTAGGCGTCCAGGCGGGTCAGGACGCCGCCGGCCGGCGCCGTGACCGTGTGGGTCTCGCGGGCCGTCGGCAGCGGCGCGTCCGGGTCGCCGCCCTGGGCGGTGATCATGCGGCGCCAGACGTCCATGGCGGAGCCGTCCTTCAGCGCGTCCGCCGGGTCCTTGCCCGTGATCCCGGCGGCGTCGAGCATCTCCCGGGCCAGGGTCAGGGTCAGCTCGACCACGTCGGACGGGCCGCCGCCCGCCAGGACCTCCACCGACTCGGCGACCTCGACGGCGTTGCCGACCGCGTTGCCGAGCGGCCGGTCCATCGCGGTGAGCAGCGCGACCGTGCGCAGGCCGTGGTCGGTGCCGATCGCGACCATCGTCTCGGCCAGCTCGCGGGCGTTCTCGACCGTCTTCATGAACGCGCCGGAGCCGACCTTGACGTCCAGGACGAGCGCGCCCGTCCCCTCCGCGATCTTCTTCGACATGATCGAGGACGCGATCAGCGGGATCGACTCCACCGTGCCGGTCACGTCGCGCAGCGCGTACAGCTTGCGGTCGGCGGGGGCGAGGCCGCTGCCCGCCGCGCAGATCACCGCGCCCGCCGACCGCAGCACGTCCAGCATCTCGGCGTTCGACAGCGACGCCCGCCAGCCGGGGATCGACTCCAGCTTGTCGAGGGTGCCGCCGGTGTGGCCGAGGCCCCGCCCGGACAGCTGCGGGACGGCCGCGCCGCACGCCGCCACCAGCGGCGCCAGCGGCAGCGTGATCTTGTCGCCGACACCGCCGGTGGAGTGCTTGTCGGTGGTCGGGCGGTCCAGCGCCGACCAGTCCATCCGCTCGCCGGAGCGGATCATCGCCTCCGTCCACCGCGCCACCTCGGCCCGGGTCATGCCGTTCAGCAGGATCGCCATCGCGAGCGCCGACATCTGCTCCTCGGCGATCGCGCCCCGCGTGTAGGCGTCCACCGCCCAGTCGATCTGCGCGGGGCTCAGCACCCCGCCGTCGCGCTTGGCGCGGATGACGTCAATGGCATCCATGGATCAAGCTCTCTCGATCAGGTCGTCGGGGCCGAAGGCGTCCGGGAGGACGTCCGACATGGGCAGGACGCCGCGGACGGTCTCCAGCAGCATCGGCGCGCCGCCGTGCTCCCACAGGAGCTGGCGGCAGCGCCCGCACGGCATCACCGGGTCGCCGTGCTTGTCGACCACCGACACCGCGACGAGGCGGGGCCGCTCGCCCTTGCCGGGGCCGTGCAGCGCCGACACGAGCGAGCACTCGGCGCACAGCCCGACCCCGTACGAGGCGTTCTCGACATTGCAGCCAGTGATGATCCGGCCGTCGTCCACCAGCGCGGCGGCGCCGACCGGGAACCCGGAGTACGGGCAGTACGCACGCGTCATCGCCTCCCGCGCGGCGGTGCGCAGGCCAGGCCAGTCGATCTCCATGAGAGTCATCTTGCCTCGCCTCGCCTGTAGCGCACGCCGTTGGCCGCGGGCATGCGGAGGCGCTGGCTGGCCAGGGCCAGGACGAGCAGCGTCGTCAGGTGCGGTGTGAAGGAGACCAGCTCACCGGGGACGATCTCGCTCATCAGGAACCAGACGAGCAGCCCGGCCGCCGCCACCAGCGACAGCACCGCGCCGAGGTAGGCGTTGCGGACCTCGCGGCGGCCGAGGTCGGTGACGATCTGGCCGCGCAGCCGGTTCGCCCGCAGCGCCTGCCAGACCGCGACGCCGATCAGCAGGATCGCGACGAACAGCAGCAGCGCGTGGACGGCCTGCCCGCCGCCGCGCACGTTCATCGCGTCGGTGTAGCCGAACAGCAGCGAGCCCGCGGCGAGCCCGCCCGGCCGCCAGTTGCCGAAGATCATGGCGGCGAGGCCGATGAAGCCGCGGCCGTTGGTCTGGCCGTCCTGGTAGAGCGGGGCGGCGACGGTGACGAGGAACGCGCCGGCGAGGCCAGAGAACGCGCCCGAGATGACCACGGCCGCGTACTTCATCCGGTACACCTGCACGCCGAGCGACTCGGCCGCGTACGGGTCCTCGCCGCAGGAGCGGATGCGCAGGCCGAACGGGGTCCGCCACAGGATCAGGAAGCTGAGCGGGACGAGCAGCAGCGACACCAGCGTCAGCAGCGACATGTCGCTGGTCAGCCCGCGGGCGATGCCGGCGATGTCCGACAGCAGGAACCAGTGGCGGCCCTCCAGCGAGCCGAGCCAGTCGGGGCTCTGCCAGCCGCCGATCTTGCCGCCGGACAGCACCGGCAGCGTCAACGTCATGATCGGATCGACCGGCGGGGACTGCCGGGGCCCGCCGCCGAGCGCCTTCGCCGCGCCCGTGTCGAAGATCAGTCCGGCCAGGAACTGGGTCAGCCCCAGCCCGAGGATGTTGATCGCGACACCGGACACGATGTGGTCGACGCCGAACGACACGGTCGCGATGGCGTGCAGCAGCCCGCCGAGCGCGCCGCCGATGATCCCGGCGAGGACGCCGATCCACGGGCCCCACTGGTAGCCGGCCCACGCGCCCGTCCAGGTGCCGAGGATCATCATGCCCTCGAGACCGATGTTGATCACACCGGACCGCTCCGACCAGAGCCCGCCGAGCCCGGCCAGGAAGATCGGCACGGCGAGGCGCAGCGCGGCGCTGACCGTCCCGCTGGAGGTCACCGGGTCGGCGTCGTCGATGACGCGGACCAGCGACAGCAGCACCAGCAGCCCGGAGCCGATCAGCAGGTAGTGCGGCCAGCGCAGCCTGATCTTGCCCTTGGCGGCCTTCACGGTGGCCACCGCCTCGGTCGCGGCGCTCATGAGGCGCTCCCAGCGGCCTCGCGGGCCAGGTCGTGGCCGGTGGCCAGTTCGGCGGCGACGGCCCGCTGCTGCAGCCGGATCTCCCAGCGCCGGACGAGCTCGTACACGATGACGACGGTCAGCACGACCACGCCCTGCATGACCCCGACGATCTCCTTCGGCACGTCGACCTCCTGGAGCACGTCGGAGGTCTGGTCGAGGAACGCGAACAGCAGCGCGGCGAGCGCGATGCCGGCCGGATGGTTGCGGCCGAGCAGCGCCACCGTGATGCCGGTGAAGCCGAGCCCGGCCGGGAAGTTCAGCGAGTACTCGTAGGACGCGCCGAGCAGCTCCGGCATGCCGATCAGGCCGGCCACCACGCCGGACGCGATCATCGTGTAGACGATCATGCGGCGGGCGTTGACGCCGCTGGCCTGCGCGGCGGACGCCGACAGCCCCGACACCTTCAGGTCGAAGCCGAACCGGGTGTAGTTGATCACGACCCAGAACACGATCCCGACGAGGACCGCGAGCGGCAGCAGCCCGTACACGTCGCCGGGCAGGTCGATGCCGAGCGAGGACAGGAAGCCGTTCAGCGGCCCGACCCGTCCCGACTCGGGGATCTGCGCGGTCGCGACGTTGTTGCTGCCCGGCCGCACCTCGGCGAGCCGCTTGTCGTTCAGCAGGTAGGCGATGACGCCGGTCGCGATCGCGTTCAGCATGATCGTGGACAGCACCTCGCTGACCCCGCGGGTCACCTTCAGCACGCCCGCGATCGCGGCCCACAGCCCGCCGACCACCATCGCCGCGACGATCACCAGCAGCTGGCCGAACGGCGCGGGCAGCGTGATCGCGCCGCCGAGCGCGGCGGCGAGGAACGCGGCGATCCGGTACTGGCCGTCCACGCCGATGTTCAGCAGCGCCATCCGGAAGCCGATCGCCACCGCGACCGCCGACAGGTAGTACCGGGTCGCGCGGTTGACGATGTCGACGATCGAGTTCTCGGTGGTGCCGTAGTCGATCATGCTCTGGATCGAGCTGATCGGGTCGGCGCCGGTGACCCGCAGCAGGATCATCGTGATGCCGAGCGAGATCAGCAGCGCCAGCACCGGCGCGCCGATCTTCAGGCCGAGCCCGGTCGGGCCCAGCCCGCGCAGGATCGCCTTCCACGCCGGCACCGGCTCCGGGACGCCCTTCCCGGCGTCCTTGCCGGCGTCCTTGCCGTCGGCGGGCGGTACGTCCTTCGACAGGCTCTTCGGCGCGTCCTTCGACGCGTCCTCGGGGGGCTCGGGGGGTTCGCCGCCGCCCGGGGGCGTCGGGTCCTTCGGCTCGCTCATGAGGCGCCGCCCGCGCCGGTCATCGCGGAGCCGAGCTCCTCGGGGGTGACGGTCCGCGGATCGACCTCCGCGACCAGCCGGCCCCGCAGGATCACGTGCAGGGTGTCGGACATACCGATGAGTTCCTCAAGATCGGCGCTGATCAGCAGCACGGCCAGCCCGTCCGCGCGGGCCTGCCGCAGGTAGTCCCAGATGGCGGCCTGGGCGCCGACGTCGATGCCGCGCGTCGGGTGCGCGGCGATCAGCAGGTGCGGGTCGCCGGACATCTCCCGGCCGACGATGAGCTTCTGCTGGTTGCCGCCCGACAGCGCGGCGGCGGGCACCTCGATGCCCGGCGTCCGGACGTCGTACTCGCGGACGATCCGCGTCGTGTCGCGGCGGGCGCCGCGCCGGTCCGTCCAGGGGCCGCGGACGTTCGGCCTGCGGGTCTGGTGGCCGAGCATCCGGTTCTCCCAGAGCGTCCCCTCCAGGATGAGCCCGTGCCGGTGCCGGTCCTCGGGGATGTAGGCGATGCCGGCCTCGCGGCGCCGGCGGGTCGCCCAGTGCGCGATGTCGTCGCCGCCGTACACGATCGTCCCGGCGTCGGCGTTGCGGATGCCCATGATCGCTTCGATGAGCTCGGTCTGCCCGTTGCCCTCGACCCCGGCCAGCCCGACGATCTCGCCGCGCCGGATGCGCAGCGACACGTCGTCCACCACGGGACGGCCCTCGGGGGTCAGCACCGTCAGCCCGCCGATGTCCAGCTGGACGTCCTCGGTGACGGTCGACTCGCGCAGCTCGGGGGTGGGCAGCTCGGACCCGACCATCAGCTCGGCGAGCCGCCGGGAGGTGACCTCGGCGGGGTCGAGCCGGGTCGCGACGGTGGTGCCGCGCCGGATCACCGAGATGGTGTCGGCGACGGCGAGCACCTCGTCCAGCTTGTGCGAGATGAACAGCACGGTGAGGCCCTCGGCGCGCAGCTCCCGCAGGTTGCCGAACAGCTCGTCGACCTCCTGCGGGACGAGCACCGCGGTCGGCTCGTCCAGGATCAGCACGCGGGCGCCCCGGTACAGCACCTTGAGGATCTCCACGCGCTGCCGCTCGCCGACGCCGAGGTCCTCCACCAGGGTGTCGGGGTCGACGCGCAGCCCGTACGCCCGCGCCATCTCCTTGATCTTGGCGCGGGCGGCGGCGAAGTCGATCCGGCCGCGCCGCCACCCCTTCCCGCGGGGCTCCGCGCCGAGGACCACGTTCTCCAGCACGGTCAGGTTGTCGGCCAGCTTGAAGTGCTGGTGGACCATGCCGATGCCGCGGCCGATCGCGTCGGCCGGGGTCCGGAAGGAGACCTGCTCGCCGTCGACCTCGATGGTGCCCTCGTCCGGCCGCTGCATCCCGTAGAGGATCTTCATCAGCGTGGACTTGCCGGCGCCGTTCTCGCCGCAGAGCGCGTGCACCTCGCCGCGCTCGATGGTGAGGTTGATGTCGCGGTTGGCCACCACTCCGGGGAACCGCTTGGTGATCGATGTCAGCCGCACGGCCGGCACCTGGTCAGGCACGAGTGCCCCTCCTCCTGCCTCGAACGTGCACGGAAGGCGCCGCGGGACGGGGCCGGGGACACGCCGCCGCACCGGGGGCCGCCCGCCTGGACGGCTCCCGGTGCGCGGTCGCTGCCGGGTGGTGCGGCCTCACGCCGCCACCGCGCGGGGGAACGTCCCCGCACTCCCCGATCGCCGGCTCACGCCTTGGTCGGGACCTTGATCTCGCCGCTGACGATCTTGGCCTTGAGCTCGTCCAGCTTGGCCTTGATGTCGTCGACGTTGCCGCCGGACGTCGAGTAGCCGACCCCGTCGTTCTTCAGGTCGTACGTCGTCGTGCCGGCCTTGAAGGTGCCCTTGGCGACGCTCTCGACGAAGTCGAACACCGAGAGGTCGACGTGCTTCACCATCGAGGTGAGGATGTGCTGCTTCACCCCGGCGACCGCGGGCTGGTTGTACTGGTCGGAGTCGACGCCGATGGCCCACTTGCCGGCCGCGCCGACCGTCTTGATGACGCCGATGCCGGCGCCGCCCGCGGCGTGGTAGATGACGTCCGCGCCCTGGTCGAGCTGGCCCTTGGCGGCCTCGTTGCCGAGGCTGGTGTCCTTGAAGCCGTTGAAGTTCGGCGGCTGCGTCAGGTACTTCGCCGGCAGGATCTTGATGCCCGGCTTGGCGGCCTTCGCGCCGGCCTCGTACCCGGCCTGGAACTTGTGGATCAGCGGCACGTTGACGCCGCCGATGAAGCCGATCGTGCCGGACTTGGACTTCAGCGCGGCGGCCGCGCCGACCAGGAAGGAGCCCTGCTCCTCGGCGAAGCAGGCGCCGCTGACGTTGGCGCCCTCGACCTTGCACTGGTCGGCGTCGACGACGAGGAACTTGGTGTTCGGGAAGTCCTTGGCGACCTTGACGATCGAGGTGGTGTAGGCGAACCCGACACCGATGATCGGGTTGTAGCCCTTGTTGGCCAGCAGCCGCAGGCGGGACTCCTTGTCGGAGTCCGGCTCGTCCGGCTTGGCCGAGATCTCCTCGGTCTGGACGTCCAGGTCCTGCTTGGCCTTGTCGAGGCCCGCGGCGGCCGAGTCGTTGAAGGACTGGTCGCCGCGGCCGCCGATGTCGAAGGCCAGACCGATCTTGAGGGTCTTCTTGCCGCCCTCGTCACCGCCACCGGTGTCCGCCTTCTTGCCGCCGCACGCGGAAGCGCTGAGCAGCAGCGCCGCACCCGTCACGGTGACGAGCGAAGTCTTCAGTCCACGGCGCAAGGTAGCGCTCCTTCCGTTCCCCACCCACGGTCCGGTGACCGATGCGGTCACCGAAATCGATGGGACGCTACCTCGCGAATGAGGGCAAACTTCCCGCCTGCACCGATTCGCAACAGGTCCGTTACCAATGCGTACGCATATCGCCACAGGTCAGCGGCGCGGCCACGGTCCTGAGCGGGCGCGGGCCGACGTGGGGGACGCGCCGCGGCACAGGTCACCGGAAAGGGGAACGGGCGGTCACGCACGGTGACCGCGGCGGCAGATCAGGCCAGCGCGGCACCTTCGATCGGCTCGCTGTCGCCGGGCCGGCCGCCCTCCCACAGCGCGGTCAGCGCGGTCGCGCTCAGCACCCGCAGGCCGACCGCGATGCACCGCTCGTCGACGTCGAAGTCGCCGCGGTGCAGGTCGTACTCGCCGGGCGAGCCGGGGGTGCGGACGCCGAGCCGGGCCAGCGCGCCGGGGATCGACTCCAGGTACCAGCCGAAGTCCTCGCCGCCGAGGCTCTGCGGGGTCGGCACGACGCCGTCCTCGTCCATCACCTGCGCGGCGGCGTCGCGGAACATCTGCACGCTGGCCGCCTCGTTCACGGTCGGCGGGACGCCCCGGACGTACTCCAGCGACGCCTCCACGTCGTAGGCGGCGGCGACCGACTGCAGCAGCGCCTTCATCATCTCCGGCGCGCGGTGCCACGCCTCGTCGTCCAGGCAGCGGACGGTGCCCTCGGCGATGCCGTCGTCGGGGATCGCGTTGGCGACGGACCCGGCCGACACCCGCCCCCACACCAGCGACAGGCTGGAGCGCGGGTCGACGCGCCGCGACAGCGCGGACGGCAGCTCGGTGACGATCTTGGCGAGCGCGTACACCAGGTCGGCGGTCAGGTGCGGCCGGGCGGTGTGCCCGCCGGGGCCGGTGACCTTGACGTACACCTTGTCGCAGGCCGCGGTGATCGGGCCGGTGCGCAGCCCCAGCTGGCCGACCTCGATGCGCGGGTCGCAGTGCAGCGCGAACGCGCGGTCGACGCCCGCGATGCCGCCGGCGGCCATCACGTCCAGCGCCCCGCCGGGGGTCTCCTCGGCGGGCTGGAACAGCAGCCGGACCCGGCCCGGCAGCAGCCCGGCCTCGGCCTGCTGCGCGAGGAACAGGCCCGCGCCCAGCACCATCACGGTGTGCACGTCGTGGCCGCACGCGTGCGCGACGCCGGGGACGGTCGACCGGTACGGGACGCCCTCCTTCTCGTCGTGCAGCGGGAGCGCGTCGATGTCGGCCCGCAGCGCGACCGTGGTGCCGTCGGCGGGGCCGATGTCGCAGAACAGCCCGGTGCCCTTCGGCAGGATCACCGGGTCGAGGCCGGCGGCGCGCAGCCGCTCGGCGATCTTCGCGGTGGTGCGGTGCTCGGCGTAGCCCAACTCGGGGTGCGCGTGCAGGTCGCGGCGGAAGGCGATCAGCTCGGCCTCGTGCGCGGCGAGGAAGGCGTCGAGCTCCGGCTGCAGGACGGCGCCGCCGAGCGGCACCGGCGCCGTGCGGGCCGCTTCGGCGGGCACGGCGGGCACGGGGGCGGGCACGGCGGCGTCGGGCAGGGCGGTCGCGTCGGCGGGCGGGGCGGCCGCGGGCGCCGCGTCACCGGGTGCCGCGGGCCCGGTCAGGCGGCCGGCGGCGCCGGCCTCCCGGTCCACGTGGTCCGCGGCGGTGGGTGGTTCAAGGCCGGGCATCACCCCGGGTCCCGGATATGTCATCTGCGCCCCCTGCGCGACGGCGGAGCCGAACGGCGCCCGCCCGGTGGTGCTCCCGTTCTCGGGAACGTTCTCTGCTACCTGTTCGCTCTTCGGCCTCTTCGCGTTCACCGGACCGGACGGGTTCGCGGGTCCGGCCTGGTCGGCGCGGCCGGAGGGATTCGCCGGCCCGACCCGCTCGGCGGGGCGGGCCGTCCGCTGCGGCCTGTCAGGCTCCGGCATGTACGACCTCCCCCAGTGTGACGAACCGGTCCTCCGCGAGCTCGGTGATCGCCGCGTCGACGATGTTCTCCAGCGTGCCGCCCGCGGCGCGGATCGCGCGCTGCCGCTCGTACGGGGCCCCGTGCTCCAGTACCTCGCCCGCGACCTTGAGCTCCTCGGCGCAGCCGAGCCGGTCGGCGACGGGCTCCAGCTCCCGGATCAGCTCGTAGAGTTCGTCGCGCAGCGGGGCGGTGCTGCCGCGGTCATCGGTGATCACGATCGCGTCCAGCCCGTATCGCGTCGCGCGCCACTTGTTGTCGCGCACCACCCAGGCGGCCGGGCGCGGCAGCGTGTAGCCCCGGTCGAGCTGCTGATCGAACAGCGTGACCAGGCTCTGGCACAGTGCGGCCGCCATCCCCACCTCGCGCATGGTGGGGATGCCGTCGAACATCCTGATCTCGATGGTGCCGAAGTCGGGATGCGGGCGGATGTCCCACCAGACCTCTTTGATGCTCCTTATGGTTCCCGAACGCATCAGCGTGGCCATGTAATCCTCGAAGGCCGCCCAGTCGTCTAGCAGGTGGGGCGGTCCGGCGGTCGGCATCTGGCCGAACACGACCGCCCGGCAGGACGCGAGGCCGGTGTCGCCGGCGCTCCAGAACGGGCTGGACGCCGTCAGGGCCAGGAAGTGCGGAAGGTAGGACGAGAGCGCGTTGATGATCGGGATGGCCTTGGCGCCGTCGGAGATGCCGACGTGGACGTGAACGCCGAAGGTCTGGATGCGGCGGGCCAGCCACTGCATCTCCTCGACCAGCTGGGCGTAGCGGCCCATGGGCGCCATCACGGCGTCCCGCCAGTCGCTGATCGGGTGGGTGCCGGTGCAGGCCAGCGCGATGCCGCGCTCGGCGGCGGCGCCCCGCAGCGCGGTGAGGGTGCCGGAGAGGTCGGCCTTGGCCTCGCCGACGGTGTCGCAGATGCCGGTCACGACCTCGACCATCGACTCCATCAGCTCGTGGCGGATCCGGGGGTTGTCGCCGTCGAGGCTGAGCGCGGGCAGGGCGGCGAGCACCTCGCGTGCGTCCTGCCGCAGGTGCCTGGTCTCCGCATCGACCAGCTGGATCTCCCACTCGACGCCGAGCGTCGCGCCGTTCGATGCGTTGAAGTCAATGGCCACGGCCAACCTCCGTCCACAATCCTTGCAGGTCGTTGCGTGGCACGTGGCGCAATTCAGCCAGCGGGTCCCTAAGCCTGGACAAACGCCGGTCCAGGTCACGTGTTCGCTCCATGATGGCGCTCGTGCCCGCCACCCTGCCGGATGTCCATGCCCTTTGCGGATCAATTGACTCATGCGGGCGGGGGGCGGACCTTCAGGGGTCCTACTTTCCGGTCATTGATCTTGTCCGGGACACCACTAGATCGAACTAGTCAGTCCGTCCCAAACTACCTTTCATGACGGACGGTAACCGGTACGGGGCGTCCCTTACATACCGTCATATCACGTTTGCGTCATCCGTCGCTTCCGTACCGTGCTTGCCGCGTTCGCGGTCGGGTACCCCTTCGCCGGATACGTCGCCTACTCTTCGGGGGAAGTCATGGGCGTTGGCCGCCTGCGCGCCGGGAGCGACCGCGCTCCCACGGGACGAAGGAGCGTCGGGAGCTTGCGAGCTGAGCGACGAAGGCCGGCCGGCGTCGGCCGCCGCGCCCTGACGGTGACAGTGGTTCCGCTCGCGGCGGCGTCCGTCGCCGCCGGCCCCGTCCTGGTCGCGGCTCCGGCCACGGCCGCCCCCGCTCGGCCGGGCGTTCCGGTCGCACCGCCGGTCACCGCCGCGCCCGCCACCCCCGTGCCCGCGGCCGAGACCGTCGGCGGGCCGAAACTGGCCGGCCGCGGCGTCATCGTCAACGCCGCCCCCGGCGTGCCCGCGCCGCCCAAGATCAAAGCCTCCTCGTACCTGATCGCGGACGCCGACACCGGCGAGGTCCTCGCCGCCAAGGACCCGCACGGCCGCTACCTCCCGGCGAGCACGATCAAGACGCTGACCGCGCTGGCGCTGATCCCCAAGCTGGACGCGAACCGGCTCGTCCGCCCCTCGCAGAAGGCGTGCGACGTCGAGGGCACCAAGGTCGGGCTGACCCCCAAGATGCAGTACAAGGTCTCCGACCTGTTCCACGCGATGCTGATGATGTCCGCCAACGACGCGGCGTACACGCTCGCCGAGGCGGACGGCGGGGTGCAGAAGACCCTCGCCCACATGAACGCCGAGGCCAAGCGGATCAACGCCCACGACACCCTCGCCGGGTCGCCGAACGGGCTCGACCGGGACCTCGGGCTGGACGTCCGCACCCAGCACACCTCCGCCTACGACCTGGCGCTGATCCTGCGGGAGGGCATGAAGAACCCCGCCTACCGCGCGTACATGCAGGCCATCGACTTCAACTTCCCGGCGCCGCCGACGAAGAAGGAGCGCAAGAAGGGCAAGAAGGTCGGCGGTTACCCGATCCACACCCACAACCACATGCTCGCGGGCGAGCGCCAGGCGTACCAGGGCATGATCGGCGGCAAGAACGGCTACACGATCGCCGCCCGGCAGACGTTCGTCGCGGAGGCGCGGCGCGGCGGGCACACGATCCTGATCTCGCTGATGCGGGCCGACCAGCCGCCGTCCCCGTACGCGGCCAAGCTGCTGGACTGGGGCTTCGCCGCGCGCGGCAAGGTCGAGCCGGTGGGCGTGCTCGTCCCGCCCGGCAAGATCGAGCAGGCGCGCAAGGACGCCGGCCCGGGCGGCGTGCTGCCGGACGGCCCGCTCGCCTCGGACGACTCGTCCCGCCGGTGGCTGCTGTTCGGCGGCGGCACGGCCGGCGCCCTGCTCGCGATCGCGGTGCTGTTCGTGGTGCTGCGCCGCCGGCGCCGCCTGGAGGCGGCCCGCTCGGCGTCCCGCGACATCGGCCGGTAGGTCAACGGCTCAGGTGCGCGGACGTCGCACCCGGCTCCCGCTCCTCGCGCTCCCGGCCCTGCCCCGGTTTCGGACCCTGCTCCGGTTTCGGACCCTGCTCCGGTTTCGGACCCTGCTCCGGTTTCGGTCCCTGCTCGCGTTCCGGACGGGCGGCGTCGCCGCCGGCCTCGGTCTCGCCGTCCGAGTCCTCCTCGGCGCGCTCCCGGAGGGCCTCGACCTCCGCCTCGTCGGCGCGGTTCTCCGGGTTCTCGGCGTCGGCGGTGAGGACGACGCGGCGGGTCGCCGTCCACGCGGCGGTGAACAGCGCGAACCGGGACACGATGTTGATCCACACCATCAGCCCGACCAGCACCGCGAACGTGCCGTAGACGGGGTTCTGCGTCGTCCGCCCGATGAGGATCGTCGCGATCTGCTTGAGGGCCTCGAAGCCGACCGCGCCGAACAGGGCGCCCCGGATGATCCGCCGCCACGGCGCCCGGGTGCCCGACAGCCGGCTGAACAGCACCAGGAACACCACGGTGTCGAACAGGATCGCGCAGGCCACCGACAGCAGCCGCAGCGCCGTCCCGGCCCCGGTGACGTCGTCCAGCGCCATCCAGTGCAGGACGGTGCCGGTGGCCGACGTCGTGACCGTCGTGACCGCCATGCCGCAGACGAGGATCACGCCGAGGAACACCAGCACGGCGGCGTCCCACAGCTTCTTGAGGAAGAAGTTGCCGCCGCCGCCCGGTTCGTTGCCCCAGATGTCGCGCAGCGACTCGCGCAGCACCTGCACCCAGCCGAGCCCGGTGAACAGCAGCGCGACCAGGCCGAGGATCCCGACGGCGGTCTTGGACTGGGCGATCTGCTCGACCTGGAGCCGGCCCCCGAGGCCGGGCAGCTGCGAGTCGATCGCCCGGACGAAGTAGTCGCGGACCTGCTCGCTGACCCCGACGACGTAGCCGAGCAGCGAGTACGCGAGCGCCAGCAGCGGGAAGAACGACAGGAACGCGTAGCAGGTGAGGGCGGCGGCGAGCCGGTCGCCGCGCCGCTCCTGGTAGCGCTCGAACGCGCGGGCCTGGTGGTCGAACCACCGCGAGCGGTCGCGCGCGCCGCGCAGCAGGTCCTTTCCCTTACCGAACAGGGACTCGATCCGGCCCTGCACGCTATTGATCACCTGCCGCATGTACGCACCGTACCCACTCCGGGCCGCCCGATACCGCGTACGGTAATCGGCCGTTAAACGCAGCGTTTAGGGCCGGGCGGGGGCGCCCCGCCTCAGAGGCGGCGGCCGGGGGCGGGGACGGCGCCGTCGCCGAACACGAAGTCGCAGTGGCGGCGCCACACGCCGTCCAGCCCGTGCTCGTAGAGGGAGAACCCCCACACCTCGAAGTCGGCGCCGTAGGCGGCGAGCTCCTTGAACGCGCGGTCCATGACGTCGTCGGGCAGGTGGTGGGCGATCGTCACGTGCGGGTGGTACGGGAACGGCAGCGGACGCGCCAGCGGACCCGACAGAACCTTCGCCTGGACGCGCTCGCAGCCGCCGATTCCCTCGGCCAGCGCCACGAACACCACCGGCGACACCGGTCGGAACGTTCCGCTGCCGCGCAACCTGATCGGGAAGGGCCGCTCGGTGCGCGCGACGGCCAGCAGATGCCGCTGGATGCCGTCCATCGCCGCCTCGTCCACCTCGGTCGGCGGGAGCAGCGTGATGTGCGTCGGGATCGCGTGCGCGAGCGGGTCGCCGAACGAGGCGCGCCGCGACTGCAGGTAGGAGCCGTGCGGGTCGGGGATCGGGATCGCGACGCCGATCGCGCGGCGGCCCGGCGCCGGCCGGGCGGTGATGCCGCCGGTCATCGTGGTCTCGGCCGCGGAGAGGCCCTCCCCCGGGCCCTCCGCGGCGTCGTCGAGTGCGGCGCGGTCAGCGACCACGTCCCACGAATCCCACCCGTTCGCGCACGGTCTCCATCGTCCGCACGGCGACCTCGGAAGCGCGCTCGGCGCCGCGGGCGAGGAGCCGGTCGAGATGGTCCTCGTCGTCCAGCAGCTTGAGGGTGCGCTCCCGGATCGGCGTGAACGTGTCGAGGACGACCTGCGCGAGGTCCTTCTTGAACTGCCCGTACCCGGAGCCGGCGTAGCGGGCCTCCAGGTCGGGGATGGACGTGCCCTCCAGCGCGGAGTAGATCCGCAGCAGATTGGTGACGCCGGCCTTCTTCTCCTCGTCGTAGACGACCTCGGAGCCGGTGTCGGTGACCGCGCGCATGATCTTCTTGCGCATGGGGCCCGGCTCCTCCAGCACGTCGAGAATGCCCTGCGGGGAGGACGCCGACTTGCTCATCTTCGCGCCCGGCTCCTGCAGGTCGGTGATCTTGGCGGCGCCCTCGGGAATGTGGGCGTCCGGCAGGACGAACGTCTCCCCGAACCGGTGGTTGAAACGCTGCGCGAGGGTGCGGGTCAGTTCCAGGTGCTGCCGCTGGTCCTCCCCGACGGGGACGCGCAGCGGGCGCCCGGCCGCCGGGTCGGGCGTGTAGAGCAGGATGTCGGCGGCCTGCAGGATCGGGTACGTGAACAGGCCGACGCTCGTCCCGCTGGTGCCCTGCTTGGACGACTTGTCCTTGAACTGGGTCATGCGGCCCGCCTCGCCGAACCCGGTGAGGCAGCTGAGCACCCACGCCAGCTCGGCGTGCTCGGGGACGTGGCTCTGCACGAACACCGCGGAGCGGTCCGGGTCGATGCCCATGGCGAACAGCTGCGCGGCGGCGACCTTTGTGCGGCGGCGCAGCAGCTCCGGGTCGTGCTCGACGGTGATCGCGTGCAGGTCGACCACGCAGTAGAACGCCTCGTGCGTGTCCTGCATGGCGACCCACTGCCGGAGCGCGCCCAGGTAGTTGCCGAGGTGGAACGAGTCGGCGGTGGGCTGGATGCCGGACAGCACCCGCGGCGGGGCCGCGGTGGTTCCGGCGTCGGACGCTTCGGGAGTGGGCGCTTCGGGCATCTGCACGGACCGATTCTCTCAGGTGTCATCGGGAGCGCCGCCGCCGGTCGCCGGCCCGCGGGAGGGGCCGCCGGCGGCGTCGCCGGGCACCGCCCGCGGGGTCGCGGACGGCGTGCCGGGCGGCGCGGGCACGGCCTGCGGCGCCGCGCGCGGCATGACGCGCACGCGGGCCACCCGCCGGCCGTCCATCCGGGCCACCGCGAGGCGGCGGCCCGCGGCCTCCACCGAGTCGCCCTCGGCGGGCACCCGGCGCAGCACCGCCATGATGTGCCCGGCGACCGTCTCGTACGGCCCGTCCGGCAGCCGGATGCCGGTCTCGGCGGCGAAGTCGTCCAGGTTGAGCAGGCCGTCCACCTCGACCACTCCGCCGTGCAGGCGCCGTGCCTGCGCGTCCTGCACATCATATTCGTCGCGGATGTCGCCGATGAGTTCCTCGAGGAGGTCCTCCATGGTGACGATTCCGGCCACCCCGCCGTACTCGTCGGTGACGATCGCCAGGTGGCAGCCCTCCCGGCGCATCTCCGACAGCGCGGGCAGTACCCGCTTCGACGGCGGCAGGAACTTCACCGGACGCACCAGATCGCCCACCGGGACGTCCCCGGCGGGCGCGTCGGGGCCGTCCGTGACGAGCAGGTCGCGGATGTGGACGAACCCGATCACCTCGTCGTGGGAGTCGCGGCAGACGGGGAAGCGGGAGTGCGGGCTGCGCGCGGCGAGCCGCGCGGCGGCGGTGAGGGTGAGCTCCGCGTCCAGGAACACGACCTCGGTGCGCGGCACGAGGACCTCGCGCAGCGGCCGCTCGCCCGCCGCGAACACCTCCCCGATGAGGGTGCGCTCGTCGGCGGTGAGCTGGGTGTTCCCGGCCACGAGGGCCCGCATCCGCTCCGCGGTGATCTCCTCGCGCAGCGCGCGCGGGTCGCCGCCCGACAGCCGCACGACGAGATCGGCGGAGCGCGACAGCAGCCACACCAGCGGGCGCGCGGGCCCCGCGGGCGGCCGCGGGGGCGTCCCGGGCGGCGTCCGGTCCATGCGTTCAGCCTTCCCCGTTCGGGGTTGCGGATAGCCTGGTCTGGCCCCGCCGCCCGAGACTTTTCTGGAGGTTCGTCAGTGAAGCTGCTCGTCACCGGAGGCGCCGGCTATATCGGCAGCGTCGTCTCCGCACTGCTCCTGGAGGCGGGGCACGAGGTCGTCGTCCTGGACGACATGTCCACCGGGCACGAGGACGCGGTGCCCGAGGGCGCCCGGCTGGTGCGCGGCACGCTGCGCGACATGGCCGCCGACGTCCTCGCGGGCGCCGGGTTCGAGGCGGTGCTGCACTTCGCCGCCAGGTCGCTGGTCGGCGAGTCGGTGCAGAAGCCCGGCCTGTACTGGGACAAGAACCTCGGCGAGTCGCTGGCGCTGCTGGACGCGATGCGCGTCGCCGGCGTGCCCCGGATCGTGTTCTCCTCGACGGCCGCGACGTACGGTGAGCCGGAGTCGACGCCGATCCTGGAGACCGACCCGACCCGTCCGACCAACCCCTACGGCGCGTCCAAGCTGGCGATCGACACGGTCCTCACCGAGTACGCGCGGCTGCACGGCATCGGCGGGGTGTCGCTGCGGTACTTCAACGTGGCGGGCGCCTACGGGCGGCACGGCGAGCGGCACACCGTCGAGACCCACCTGATCCCCAACGTGCTGAAGATCGCGCAGGGCGACGGGGACGCGGTGAAGATGTTCGGCGACGACTACCCGACGGCCGACGGCACCTGCGTCCGCGACTACATCCACGTGATCGACCTGGGCCGCGCGCACCTGCTGGCGCTGGACGCCTGCGAGCCGGGCGCCCACCAGATCTTCAACCTGGGCAGCGGCACCGGCTACTCCGTCCGGGAGGTCGTGGAGGTGTGCCGCGAGGTCACCGGCCGCGAGATCCCGGCCGAGGTCGGGCCGCGCCGCGCCGGCGACCCGGCGGTGCTGATCGCCTCGTCCGACAAGATCCAGGCCCGGCTCGGCTGGAAGCCGGAGCGCGACCTGCGGACGATGGTCGACGACGCGTGGACCTTCCTGCGGTCCCGGTGACCGAGGGCCTGGCGGCGGCGTTCGGCGAGGCGTTCGGGCGCGCGCCGGACGGCGTGTGGCGCGCCCCGGGCAGGGTCAACCTGATCGGCGAGCACACCGACTACAACGACGGTTTCGTGCTGCCGTTCGCGCTGTCGCGCGGCGTGACGGTGGCGGCGGCGCGGCGCGACGACGGCGTGGTCGAGGTGCGGTCGCGGCAGGCGTCCACCGCCGTCACCGCGCCGGTGGACGGCCCGCCGGTCGTCTCCGAGGGGTGGCCCGCCGAGCGCGCGTGGGCCGCGTACCCGGTCGGCGTGGCGCGGGTGCTGCGCGAGCACGGCACGGGCGGCGCGTCCCTGCTGATCGACTCCGACCTCCCGCAGGGCGCGGGGCTGTCGTCGTCGGCCGCGCTGGAGTGCGCGACGGCGCTGGCCCTGTGCGACCTGCACGGCGTCGAGATCGACCGCCCGGCGCTGGCGCGGCTCGCGCAGCGCGCCGAGAACGAGCAGGTCGGCATGCCGTGCGGGCTGATGGACCAGTCCGCGTCGCTGCTGTGCAGGGCCGGGCACGCGCTGATGCTCGACTGCCGCAGCGGCCTGTCGTCGCAGGTCCCGTTCGACCCGGCGGCCGCCGGGCTGACGCTGCTGGTCGTCGACACGCGCGCCTCGCACGCCCTGACCGGCGGCGAGTACGGCCGGCGCCGCGCCGAATGCGAGGAGGCCGCGTCGCTGCTCGGCGTGGACGCGCTGCGCGACGTCAAGGACCTGGCCGCCGCGCTGGGCTCGCTGAAGGACCCGGTGCTGCGGCGCCGCGTCCAGCACGTCGTCACCGAGAACCACCGCGTCGAGGCCACCGTCGGCCTGCTGCGGGCCGGTGCCCTGCCGGAGTTCGGCGCGATGCTGAACGCCTCCCACCTGTCGCTGCGCGACCAGTTCGAGGTGTCGTGGCCGGAGGCGGACGCCACCGTGGACGCGGCGCTGCGGGCGGGCGCCCGCGGCGGCCGCATGGTCGGCGGCGGCTTCGGCGGCTCCGTCATCGTGCTGGCCCCCGCCGCCCGCGCGGAGCGGGTCGGCGAGGCCATCACGGCGGCCTACGAGAAGCGCGGCTGGACACCGCCGGGCTTCCTGGAGGCCGTCCCCTCGGACGGGGCGCGACGGGTCAGCTGAGCGCGGCCTTGATGTCCTCCAGGAGCCGGGCGGCGTCCTGGGCGGGCTCGGTCTGGTCGATGGCGGTGAAGCCGTCCACGGCGGCGGTCGCGTGCCCGGCCGCCTCGTCCAGGCGTCCCAGCCGGGCGAGGACGCGGGCCTGCTCGAAGGAGGTCAGGGCGGTCTCCCAGACGCGGACGGGCTCGTTGTCCGGGGGCAGGTCCGCGAGGGCGGCGCGGGCCGTCTCCATGGCGGCCGCCGCCTGCTCCCCCTCGCCGCTCCACATCAGGCACATCGCGGCGCGGCGGCGGGCGCGGACCACCCCGTAGGGGTCGCCGGCCTTCTCGTACGCCTCGGCGGCCTGCGCGTACCGTTCGGCGGCCTGCGCGTCGATGTCGAGGTTCGTCAGGACGTCGGCGGCCTCGTTCAGGAAGTGCGCGACGGCGTCGTGCTGCCCCTCCCTCGCAGCCTCCTCGGCGAGACCCGTGAACAGGGCGGCGGCGTCCTCCTCGCCGAGTTGCTTCTGCGCGTGCGCGAGGATCAGCCGGCAGCGGCGCCCGTTGTCGTCGTCGAGGTTCGGCAGCGCCTCCTCGGCGGCCTCGGCGGCCTCCAGGGCACGGTCCGTGGACAGGTAGGCGGCGGCCAGATCGACCCGCAGCTGGACGGCCTGCGGGTGCAGCCCCTCGGCCGTCCAGCCCGCGATGGCCTCCACCAGGTCGGCGACGGCGTCGGCGGCACGGTCGGCGTTCAGATGCGCGAGGCCCCGCTCGGTGTACGCGGCGGCGCGCATCGGCGACGGCTCGCGCAGCACGCCGATCACCTCGTCGAGCAGGGCGAACGCCTCGTCGCCGGGGCCGTCCTCCCGCCGGGCGAGGGTCCGCGCGAGCAGCAGCGCGGGCGAGGCGATGTGCTCGGGATCGCTGGACTCGCGCGCCGCCTCCAGGGAGCGGCGCAGCGCCGTGACCGCCTCGTCGCCCCGGTCGGTGAGCAGCAGCGCCTGCCCGCGCAGGAACCACAGCTCGCCCACATGCTCGCCGTCCGCCGCCACCTGGTCGAGCACGCCGAGAGCCTCGTCCGGACGATCACCCTTGACATGCGCGGTCGCGAGCCGCAGCAGCGCGGGCGCGGCGTCGCCGTCCTCGCCCGGATGCGCGGTGAAGTGCTCGGCGGACGCGACCACCTGCTCCATCCCGCCCTCGTCACCGAGTTCGAGCCGGATCATGCCGAGCCGGCCGAGCGTGCGGTGCCGCCGCGTCTCGTCGCCGAGCTCGCCGAACAGCCGGGCCGCCTCCGCCCAGCACTCGGCCGCGTTCTCCGCGTCCCCCTCGACGGCGTGCTCGACGCCCCGCGCGTCCAGCCGGCGCGCCTTCTGCAGCGGCGTCGGCTCGGCCGCCTCGGCGGCGGCGTCGAACCGCCGCCACGCCGCCAGCATCCCGGGCATGTCGCTCTTCTTGCGGTGCCGGTCGGCGATGTCGAGCAGCTCGTCGAGATCGGTCACGGCGGTGAGATCATCCGTCTCGGGCTCCGGCGGCCGGACGGGCGCCGGCGCCGCGGCGGGACGGCGGTGATGGGCGGCCAGCGGAACGAACTCGGCGACCGGTTCGGCGGCCAGCGTGCCGCGCACCTTGTCGCCCTGGCAGGACGTGCCGTTGCGGGCCCGTCCCGCGACCCCGGCGCGGTTGCCGCAGGCGGGGGAGGGCGACGCCTGGATCATCGCCGCCGAGGGCGACCAAGGCGTGGCCGACGCGC
>NZ_JBFARO010000090.1:0-32069 GCF_040677125.1 Actinomadura sp. NPDC049382 | reverse complement strand
CGGCGGGGCCGCCGCCCGCCGCGAGACGACCCGCACCCTGCCGCGCGTCCGCGGCCGCGCCGCGTCGCGCATGCGCGCCCGCGCCGCGGCCCGCCGCGTCCGCCGCCCCCGCGACGACTTCGCCGGCGGCCTGCGCCCCGGCGGCCGCGTCCCATCGCCGCCCCCGGAGGAACCCGCCGCCCCGACCCCCGGGAAGCGCGACGCCTAGTCCCTGACGAGGGCGCCTAGTCCATGACGGGGGCGACGGCGCGCACGGTCTCGATCGTGTCGGCCTCAGCGGCGGTCTTGTCGGGCCGGTACCGCAGCACCCGCGCGAACCGCAGCGCGATGCCGCCCGGGTAGCGCGGGCTGTGCTGGACGCCGTCGAACGCGATCTCCACGACCAGCTCGGGCCGGACGTGCACGACCCAGTCGTCCTCGCGCACGGCCAGCTCGCGGAGCTTCTTCGTCTGCCAGGCGAGCAGCTCGTCGGTGAGCCCCTTGAACGTCTTCCCGAGCATGACGAACCCGCCGGTCTCGGGGTCGCGCGCGCCCAGGTGCAGGTTCGACAGCAGCCCCTGCCGCCGCCCGTGCCCCCACTCCACGGCCAGCACCACGAGGTCGAGCGTGTGCCGGGGCTTCACCTTGATCCACCCGGCCCCGCGGCGCCCGGCCGTGTACGGCGTGTCGAGCGACTTGATCACGACCCCCTCATGCCCCCGCGCCACGGCCTCGTCGAACACCTCCTTGGCCCGCACCGGATCGCCGGTGACGACCCGAGGCATCCGCAAAGCCTCCGGCACGACCCGCACCAGGGCCGCATTCCGCTCCGCCCCCGGCGCATCGAGCAGGTCGGTGTCGTCGAGGTAGAGGACGTCGAAGATGAAGACGCTCAGGGGGACCTGCTCGGTCGTCTTCGTGGTGCGGGTGGCGGTGCGGGCGGCGGTCACCTGGAAGGGGTGGGGGCTGCCGTCGGGGCGCAGGGCGATCAGTTCGCCGTCGAAGACGGCCTTGTGGACGGGGAGTGCCTTCACCGCCTCCACCACCTCGGGGAGGCGGGAGGTGATCTCGTCCAGGGTGCGGGTGAAGATGTGGACGTCGCCGTCGGCGATGTGGATCTGGGCGCGGATGCCGTCGAGTTTCCATTCGACCGCCGCTTCGGCCTTCAGCTTGGCGAACGCTTCGTCGGTGGACGGGGCCGAGGCGGCCAGCATGGGTTTGACCGGGCGGCCCACCTCCAACGTGAAGGCGCGGAGGGCGGCGACGCCGTCGGCGAGGGCGGCGGTGGCGACCGGGCCGAGGGAGCCGCGCAGCATGAACGCGCGCCGGACCTCGGCGGACGGCACCTCGGCCGCTGCCGCGATCGCCTCGGCCATCACGCCGTCGAGTGCGCCCTGGCGCAGTTCGCCCGCCAGGAGGCGGATGAGGAAGTTCTGCTCGGCTCGGGTGGCGCGGGCGAAGAGGGCGGCGACCAGGTCGCGGCGGCGGGCGACGGAGCCGGGGCCGGAGACGGCGCCGATCTCGGTGAAGGACGCGTCGACCTCGGGAACGGTCAGCGACGGCTCGGCGGCGGGCGGGGGGAGATCCCGCAAGGCGGCGTAGCCGACGCCGATCTGGCGTTGCGGCAGCTCACCCGACAGGTAGGCGACCACGGTGGCGGCCTCGCCGGCGTCGGCCCGGCGCAGGCACTCGGCGAGCGCCGTTACCTTGGCCTTGCGGCCCGAGGTGCCCGCCACCGCCTCCGACGTCCGGGCGATCTCCGCTATCAGCACCCTCCCAGTGTGACTCCGGGGTCTGACAATCGGCACCACCGGGGGGCCTGGTCAGCGGCGGCGCGCCTGACTACGTTGACGGGAGGCGGGCCATGACGCGACGGGGGAGTGAGGAGCGGGACGTGGGGCTGCACCCTCCGGCCGAACCGTTCCACCGGCCGTACGCGGGGCCGGAGCCGCCGTCTCCGGCGCGGCGGCCGAAGCGGCTGATCGTGCTGCTGGTGGCGGCCGTCGCGTTCACGGGTGCGGCGGTGGCGGTGTTCCTGGCCGTGCCCGGCGGGAAGACGGACCGGGCCGCGGTGACGCCCAGTACGGCCGAGCCCTCGCCGTCCGAGCCGTCGCCGTCCGAGGCGGTGCCGGGGATCGTCCGGGCGCTGCCGCCGCCGTGCGGGACGGTCGCGGCGGAGACGGTGGCGAAGGCGGTCCCGAAGGCGAGCGAGCGGCAGAGCGCGAACTCGACGCTCACCACGTGCACGTACACCTCGAAGGAGTCGGCGTTCCGCTGGCTGCGGGTGGAGGCGCGGCTGTACGCGCCCGCGCACTCCGCGACGCCGGTGCGGGACGCCGAGAGCTACTACGACGCGCAGTGGACGCAGGCGCACGACGCCCCGCTCGTCCGGACGATCGCGCTGGAGCGGGAGCAGGGCGTGGGGGACGAGGCGTACCGCTGGTTCATGGCCGACCAGGGGCAGCCCACGCTGGTCGGGCAGGTCACGGCGCGGGTCAAGAACGCGGTCGTGACGGTCAGCTACAGCGAGGAGGCGCCGCGTGGCGGCGGCGGCCAGGCGGCGCGGGAGCGGGCGGTGCTCGGCACGGCCACGGCGGTCGCCCGCGAAGTGCTCACCGTGCTAAACGATTTCTGACCTCATTTGGCCGATCATGGCATATTTACTGTCAGCACCTTCTAAGGTGATTCGGTAATGGGGAGGCAGTATGCCGATCATGCTCCCGCGCCAGGCATGTGATCGGGGTGCTGAGACGGCTGGGAGGAGGAGGTCGACGACGTGAACGCGCGATCGGATGGAGTGTCCTGGGTGAGATAACCCCAGGCAGATGGCCGTGTTCGTCGATGGGCCGCGGAGTGGACCCCGCTCCGCGGCCCTTTTTGTTCGCGTTGTCAGGACCACTGGTCGGTATTGGCGAACCGTTTTCTAATAAGCGTTTCGACATCAAGATAAATGCGGCGGGTCAGGCGTGCAGGAGGCCCGCGCCGATCCAGACCTCGCGCGCCCGGCCGTCCAGGAAGCCGACCTCGTCGAAGAAAGCGGTGCATTTCCGGAACGACCACGCCAGGGTGGCGCGGCGGTGCGGGCTGCGCGCCGCGACGCGGCGCGCGAGCTTCGGGTCCAGCCCCACCGCCGTGTAGCAGGACGGGTGGATCATCTGCGTGGCCAGCAGCCGGGTCGCCTGCGCCATCCAGTAGGCCGCCGCCCGCCGCTGGAACGCCGGGGCCTTGACGACCAGCCGCTTCAGCTCCTCCCGCGCGTACTTGATGTGCCGCGCCTCCTCGATCACGTGGATCCGGGTGACCTGCCGGATCAGCGGCTGCATGTCCTCGTCGGGGAACGTCAGCCGCTGGAACGCGTCGGTCAGCTCCTCCACGACGAGGGTCCCGGCGAACATCGGCATCGGGTCGTACACGGCCCCGAACAGCTTCGCGGCGTGGTACTCCAGGGCGCGCGGCCGGTGGGTGCGCAGCCCGCAGGTCCGCACCATGCGGCCGAACATCTTCGAGTGCCGGCACTCGTCCGCGATCTCCGTCAGCGCGTACGCGAAGTGGCCGCTGTCGTAGCGGTGCCGGTAGGCGTGCATGAGCAGCGACTGCATCAGCATCATCTCCGACCAGATGCCGAAGGAGGCGATGCTGCACATCTCCCGCTTGCTGAGCTCCACCCGCTGCCGGTGCGTGAGCCCGTCCCACAGCGGCGTCTCGTAGAGCGACACGAGCTGCGGCGGGATGTAGAAGACGTCCGGGTCCTGGGGCGCGTCCCAGTCGACGTCCGCGTCCGGGTCGAACGAGTGCTTGCGGGACGTCCGCAGCAGCCGCTCGGCGACCACCTCGCGGTCGGTCAGCTCCAGCGTGTGGTCGCCGTCCTTGCAGCGGATCTGGGCCGTCCACGTGCGCGGACGGCCGCCGGCCAGCAGTGCGTCGGGGGGCATGGATCCTTCTCCTCTTACGGCATGGAGGGTCGGGGGCCGCGCCCGGCGCGGACGTCAGCCCTGGGGGGTGGGGATTCTGGCCAGCAGGCGCAGGGACGCGGGGGACACCCGGGACAGGGTGTGCAGCAGGTGGCCCTCGAAGTTCACCGGGACCACGGCCTTGTTCTTGACGATGGCGTCGACGACCCGCTCGGCGACCTTCTCCGGCGGGTAGTTGCGCAGCTGGATGGCCTTCTGGCCGCGCTGCCGCAGCTTCTCGGGGGACCCGTCGACGTAGGTCCCGTTCTTGACGAGGTCGGTGCTGACGAAACCGGGGCAGACGGCGGTGACGCCGATCCGCGAGCCCGCCAGTTCCGCGCGCAGCGATTCGCTGAGCATCAGCACGGCCGCCTTCGTCGTGCAGTAGGCGGGCATGCCGCGCCACGGCGCGAACGCGGAGGCGGACGCGATGTTGACGATGTGCCCGCCGAGGTTCGGCTTGTCGGGCTTGTTGGGCAGGGCGTTGACGCGGTCGCGCATCTGCCGGCCGAACAGCCGGCAGCCGTGGATGACGCCCCACAGGTTGACGCCGAGGATGCGGTCCCAGTCGTCCGGCTCGGTGTCGAGGAACGGCCCGGCGAGCGCGATGCCCGCGTTGTTGACCACGATGTCGGGGACGCGGTGCGCCTCCTTCACCTCGGCGGCGAACGCCTCCATGGCGGCGGCGTCGGAGA
This sequence comes from Actinomadura sp. NPDC049382, assembly GCF_040677125.1. Classification (NCBI taxonomy): domain Bacteria; kingdom Bacillati; phylum Actinomycetota; class Actinomycetes; order Streptosporangiales; family Thermomonosporaceae; genus Actinomadura; species Actinomadura sp. NPDC049382. The sequence goes on along the minus strand of NZ_JBFARO010000090.1, from coordinate 27,445 downwards.
CGTCCACCCGGTGGGCGGTGCCGCCCGCGCCGACGGACTTCGCGCGGGCGGCGGTGCGCTCCGCCGCGGCCAGGTCGATGTCGGCCGCGATGACGCTCGCGCCGCTCTCGGCCAGGGCGAGGGCGGTGGCCCGGCCGATGCCGCTGCCGGCTCCGGTGACGACGGCGAGCGCTCCGTCGAAGTGCGCGAGTGGCATCAGGACCTCCGAGGTGTGCGGACGAGTGGCTCTCAGATCGAGTGATCCAAACGTACTCAGCCCGCCGCCGCGTCGGCGATGACGGCGTCCACTTCGGCCTTGCGGTCGGCCTCCTCGGCGGCGAACCGCTCGGTGTCGAGCTTCTCGGCGATCTCCTCGTCCTGCCTCATGAGGGCGTCGAGGTCGGCCTTGGACATGTCGAGGACGCCCATGTCGTCGTAGGTCTGCTGGACGCGCTCGCTCCACAGCCCGATGTCCTTCACGCACGGGACGATCCGGCTGAACAGCAGGCTCTGGAACATCCGCATGTAGGGCGAGTTCTCCACCAGCTCGTCGACCTCGGCGGGGTCGATCCCGAAGTTGGTGTAGATCTCCCGGCCGCGGATGCGGTCGCGCATCAGGTAGCAGCCCTCGATGACGAAGTCCTCGCGCTCGCGCAGTTCGGCGGCCGAGAGCTGCTTGTAGTAGTCGCGCAGCGCGAGGCGGCCGAACGCGACGTGGCGCGCCTCGTCCTGCATGACGTAGGCGAGGATCTGCTTGGGCAGCGGCTTGGTGGTGATGTCGCGGATGACGCCGAACGCGGCGAGGGCGAGGCCCTCGATGAGCACCTGCATGCCGAGGTAGGGCATGTCCCAGCGGGGGTCGGTGAGGGTCTCGTCCAGCAGGTCCTGGAGCTGGGTGTTGATCGGGTAGACCATCCCGATCTTCTCGTGCAGGAAGCGGGTGAACAGCTCGACGTGCCGCGCCTCGTCCATGGTCTGGGTGGCGGAGTAGAACTTGGAGTCGAGGTCGGGCACCGACTCGACGATGCGGGCGGCGGTGACCATCGCGCCCTGCTCGCCGTGCATGAACTGGGAGAACTGCCAGGACGTGTAGTGCTGGCGCAGCTCGCCGCGCTCCTTGACCGAGAGCTTGTCCCAGTGCTTCGTCCCGTAGATGGCGAGTGACTGGTCGGGGACGCCGAGGACGTTGTGCGGGTCGACCTCAAGGTCCCAGTCGATGCGCTTGACGGAGTCCCACTGCTTGTCCTTGCCCTTCTGGTAGAGGGCGAGGAGGCGGTCGCGTCCGTCGTCGTACTCCCAGGTGAACCGGGTGTCGCCGGCCATGGGCACGGTCCAGCCCCCGGTGGGGACGGGGTCGGTGTAGAGGTCGTGGGTCGACATGGGGCACTCCTCCCCGAGCGCGGACGTACGATGTACGTCTACGTACAATGTACGTACCGTGTCATGGGACACTTATCGGTGTCAACGGCGGGAAGGGGACGGGCGCGATGGCCAAGGGCGTGACCTCCGACACGCCGCGCCCCGCGCTGACCCGCGACCGCATCGTCCGGGCCGCTGTCGCGCTGATCGAGCGGGAGGGCGCGGACGCGCTGTCGATGCGCCGCGTCGCGGCCGAGCTGGACGTCGCCGTGATGTCGCTCTACAACCACGTCCCGAACAAGACCGCCCTGCTGGAGGGCGTCGCGGAGCAGGTCGTCGCGGGCCTGGAGCTGACCGACGACCCCGACGAGCCCTGGCAGCAGCGGGCGCGGGCGCTCGTCCGGGCGTTCCGCAAGGTCGCGCACGACAACCCGCGCTGCATGACGATCGTCTTCACCCACAAGGTCGACACGGCGGCGGGGCTGCGGCCGATGGAGCGGGCGCTCGCGCTGGCGGACGCGGCCGGGTTCGACGGCGGCACCGCCGTGCGGATCATGCGGGCGCTGCTGGCCTACGCGATCGGCGCGCAGATGCGCGAGATCGGCATGGAGAAGATGCTCGGGCACCTCGCCGAGACGGGCGCCGAGTCGTGGAACCACCTCGACCCGGACGAGTTCCGGCACGTCATCGCCTACGGGCCGGAGCTGGCCCAGCACGACCCCGAGAGCGACTTCGAGTTCGGCCTCGACCTGCTCATCGCCGCTCTGGAGGCGCTTGCCCGCCGTCAGCCGGCTCGGGGGACGGGGCCAGGTACGGGCTGAGGCCCTGCCGGCAGAAGTCGGTCATGTAGCGGGCGGCGTCCTCCGCCGACACGTCGGGACGGGTGGCCTGCCACAGCGCGACCCGTTCGCTCGCGCCCATGATGATCTGCGTGTACGCCTCGATCGCGGCGTCCGGCGCGCCCGGCGCGAACATCGCGAGCACGCCCGCGATCAGCGTGCTCTGCTGCCGCCGGGTCGCCTCGACGGCCTCGGCGGTCTCCGGCGACGGGGCGACCGGCTCGCGCAGCAGCATCGCGAACGAGCCGCTGTGCGCGTCGACGAAGGAGAAGTAGGCGAGCATGCCGCGCCGGAGGATGTCCTCGGGGGTGGTGGCGCCCGCCATGGCCTTCTGGGTGACGTCGAGCAGCTCGGCCTTGGACCGGCTCACGCACGCCACGAGCAGGCCGTCCTTGGAGCCGAAGTACTCGTAGAGCATCGGCTTGGAGACGCCGCAGCGGTCGGCGATCTCGTCCATGGAGGTGCCCTGGTAGCCGCGCTCGCCGAACACCTGCTCCGCCACGTCCAGCATCTGCTGCTCCCGCTCGGCCCGCGACATCCGCCTGCGCTTGCGGGCCGGGGGCTGTGACGGCGGCTGGGGCTGCGGTGTGGCGCCACTCACAGGAGAATCCTCTCTGTTGGACCTACCGTCAGTAACCTACTCGCGGTAACTTACCCGGAGTAGGTTATCTGAGAGGAGGGGTCATGAGCGACCGCGCCCCCGCGATCGTCATCATCGGCTCCGGCTTCGCCGGCCTCGGCATGGCGATCCGGCTCAAGCAGTCCGGCTTCCACGACTTCACCGTCCTGGAGAAGAGCGACGCGCTCGGCGGGACGTGGCACGACAACACCTATCCCGGGTGCGCCTGCGACGTGCCCTCGCACATGTACTCCTTCTCCTTCGAGCTGAACCCCGGCTGGTCCCGGATGTTCGCGCCGCAGCCGGAGATCCGCGCGTACATGGAGCAGACCGCCGACAAGTACCGGGTGCGCGACCACATCCGCTTCGGCGCGCGGGTCGACTCCATGGAGTACGACGACGAGGCCAGGCGCTGGAACGTCACCCTCACCGACGGGACGGTCCTCACCCCGCGGGCCATCGTGTCGGGCATCGGCGCGCTGCACGTCCCGTCCTTCCCGGACCTGCCGGGCATGGAGCGGTTCCAGGGCACCGCGTTCCACTCCGCCGAGTGGGACCACGGCTACGACCTCACCGGCAAGCGCGTCGCCGTCATCGGGACGGGCGCGTCCGCGATCCAGTTCGTCCCGAAGGTCGCCAAGCGGGCCGGGGACCTGGTCGTCTTCCAGCGGACGCCGCCGTGGATCCAGCCGAAGCCGGACGTGTCGATCCCCGCGCCGGTGCGCAAGGCGTTCGAGAAGGTGCCGGGCGCCGCCCGCGCGTTCCGGAACGGCATCTACTGGGCGCTGGAGGCCCGCGCGGTCGGCTTCACCGTCGACCCGCGTCTGTCGGGCCCGCAGGAGCGCATCGCCCGCCGGCACATCGAGAAGCAGATCGCCGACCCGGAGCTGCGCGCCAAGGTGACGCCCGACTACACGATCGGGTGCAAGCGGATCCTGCTGTCCAACGACTACTATCCGGCGCTCGCCCGCCCGAACGTGCACGTGGAGACCTCCGGCGTCGCCGAGGTGCGGGAGAACTCGATCGTCACCGCGGACGGCCGCGAGTACGAGGTCGACTGCATCATCTACGGCACCGGCTTCAAGGTGGTCGACGCGCTCAACGACCTGCGCGTCACCGGGCGGGACGGCACCAAGCTCCAGGAGATCTGGGCGGACGGCATCGAGGCGCACCGCGGCACCACGATCCCCGGCATGCCGAACTTCTTCATGCTGCTCGGCCCGAACACCGGCCTCGGCCACAACTCGGTCGTCTTCATGATCGAGGTGCAGATCCAGCACGTGCTGAGCTGCCTGCGCCTCCTCCAGGACGCCGGCGGCGAGGTCATCGAGCCGAGGCCGGAGGCCGCGCGCCGGTTCAACGACCGGCTGCAGAGGCGGCTGCGCCGGGCCGTCTGGAACGAGGGCGGCTGCAACAGCTGGTACCTGGACGACAAGGGCGTGAACCGCACCCTGTGGCCGGGATTCACGTTCGAGTTCTGGGCGGGCTCCCGCAAGGCCGACCCCGCCGAGTACATCGTCACCCGCTGACTCACCCGCTGATAATCGCCGTCACGTCCGGGCGCCCGCCATGCGGTGGGGCGCCCGGACGTGTTACTGATGGGGCATGCCGAAGCCGCTGATGCCGAGCTGGCTCCCCAGCTTCAACAAGAAGGTCACGAACCGGATCCAGGGCGTCTACGCGCCCTACCTGCCGCCGCTCGCCGTGGTCGTGCACCGGGGGCGCCGGTCGGGCCGCGAGTACCGGACGCCCGTCACCGCGTTCCGCAGCGGCTCGCGGCTGATCATCGGGCTGCCGTACGGGCGCGACACCGACTGGGTCCGCAACCTGCTGGCCGAGGGGCGCGGCGGGGTGGAGCGGCTCGGCCGCGCCCGGCGCATCGCGCACCCGCGCGTGGTGACGGCCGCCGAGGCCGACGTCCTGCCGCTGCCGGCCCGCTCCGCGACCCGCTACATGGACATCCTGGTGGCCGACATCGAGGACTGAGCCGGGTCGCGACGGCTCCTCAGCGCTGCTTCTCGGGCGCGAACATCGGCCGGAACCCCGCGAGGAGCTGCCGGATCACGGGCCGCTGCTCGGCCGGGGTGCGGCCCCGCAGGTCGTGTATCGGGTCGAGGCCGTCGTAGTACGGCGCCAGCGCGAGGAACGGCAGCATGGTCATCAGCCAGGTGGCAAGGACGGCGAGGTCGGCGTCCTCGCGGATGGCGCCCTCGGCCTTCCACAGCTCCAGCGTCGGGTGGATGACCTGGAGGTAGTGCTGGTTCGCGGTGTCGCGGACGACGGACCGCACGCTGTTGTCGAGCTCGAAGTTGGTGGCCGCCGTGACGCCGCGCTCCAGCGGGTGGTCGGCCATGTACTCGGTCCAGTCGCAGAGGACGTCAAAGAGCCACTCGTCGAAGGACTGGTCGAAGGAGACGCGCTCGATGCGGCGCTCCATCTCCTCGCGGATGCGGCGGGACGTCTCGTCGCAGACGAACGCGAAGAACTCCAGCTTGTCGCTGAAGTACTGGAACAGCGACCCCTTGGCGATGCCGGCCTCGCGCGCGATGGTGTTGAGGCTGCCGGTCGAGTACCCGTGCTCCCCGAACTCGCGCATCGCCACCTCGAGCACGCGCTCGCGCTTGGCGACGTTGAGGCGGAACCAGGTCGAGGTCGGCATGGACTCCTTCGACTTCCCGTCAGGGGGCGGTAACCAGAAGGTCAGGATAACGGCCCGTGCCGTCCCGTGTGACCCAAAACGTCACCGGCGTTCGCGGAAAGTCACAACAGCGCCGGAAACACCGCCGGTGTCACGCCTTCCGGCGCCCCAGGCGGCGGCGCCGGTAGAGGCTCGCGGCGCGCAGGGTGGCGTCGAGCGAGAACCGGGTGTCGGCGTCGTCCAGGCTGTCGCCGAGGTAGCCCTCCAGCTGGCGGAGCCGGTACCGGACGGTCTGCGGGTGGATCTTGAGCCGCTCGCCGATGTCGACCGCGGTGGCGCGGGTGGTGACGGACTCGGCGAGGGTCTCCACCAGGCGCTTGCGCTGCCCGTCCGAGACGTCCTGGAGCGGCTCCAGGTGCCGCCTGGTGAGCTCTTCGATCAGCGGCGGGTCGGACAGCAGCCACATGGTCATCAGGTGGTTCTGGCACGGGATGAGGGAGCCGTCCGGGATGATCCCCTCCTCCGCGAGGGCGAGCACGCGGCGGGCCCAGCGCAGCGAGTGCGTGGCCCGTTCCAGCGGGAGGGTGAGGCCGAGGACGCAGCTGGCGTCCGACAGGGCGGCGCGCAGCATGCTCTTGCGGTCGGCGGTGAGCGGCCCGGGGACGAGCAGGCACGGCTCGGCGGAGTCGAAGTCGGTGAGGACGTCGGTGTCGAGCGCGGAGCGCGTGCAGGGCGCCTCGGGGTGGACGGCGATGAGCGTGGCCTCGGCGGGCAGCGGCCACCAGCCGGTGGACTTGGCGAGGTCCTCGATGGCCTCGGGGACGACGGCGGGCCGCTGCAGGATGAGGTGCAGCAACCGGCGCCGCTCCTCGCGGCGGCGCATGTCGGCGTGCCCGGTGGCCTGCTGGTAGCCGAGGCGGGCCTGGGCGACCGATTCCTCCAGGTACACGAGCATGGCGTCGACGGCGGCGGCCACGACGGAGGTCGGGACCTGCTCGCGCTCGGCGAGGACGGCCGTCCGGCGCCAGGCGACGTGGAAGGCGATCCGGGCGGCGGCCTGCAGGTGGTCCAGGGAGCGCCCCTCGATGGCCTCGAAGCGCCCGAGGGTGCGGCAGGTCTCGTCGCGCTGGGCGGTGGAGGCGTTCGGGTCGGAGACGCGCTCCAAGAACGTCGGCAGCAGCATGTCGGCGCAGAGCCGGAGCGTCTGGTCGTAGGACGGGTCGGGCCGGTCGTATTCGGGGATGTTCTGCTTGATCTCCGCGACGATCTCGTTCGTCACATCGGCCAGTTCGGCCCGCAGCAGCTCGAGGAAATCCCGGAAGTCGATCTGACTCCTGCCGTGTTCGGACAATTCCAATGCCTGCGACATGGAAAGGAAACCTCCGCATCGAGCCGGCCGGTACGGGGTGGCCGTCCCGGCGGGACGGCGGCTCCGGACGGGGGTGTGCCGGACGGGAAGCGAGCAGCGTGGGCGAGTTCGAGAACACCGCGAACATAAAGTCGCCAGTCCCGGCTGGCAAGGGGCTGCGGCATGATCGGCCGCACGGGGCCGCCGCTTTGCGCGCGATGTGACAAGAATGACGTTCGGTTGCTGGATCGGTGACAACCGCGGCGGCCGGGTGCGCGTCGGCGCGCGGCCCGCCGGCAACATGTTACCGGTTGGTAGTCACTCGCGACGGGTTCGCGGAGATCGAACACTAAGTCGGTGACAAATTCCGGCGGCCATTTACCGAATTGTGCCGAAGATACCGCGAGCCCCTATTGAATTCCGTGTCTACTGGGCCGTAACGTCCTCGCAACCTCCTGCCCTATCGCGAGTGGTGGTGTCGTTGGGAATTGAAGTCGTCGTCGAGGGGCTGACGAAAGTGTTCGGCCGGCAGACGATCTGGCGGGATGTCACCCTCACCCTCCCGCCGGGAGAGGTCAGCGTGCTGCTCGGGCCGTCCGGCACCGGCAAGACGGTGTTCCTCAAGTCGCTCGTCGGCCTGCTCAAGCCCGAGGAGGGCCGGGTCATGATCGACGGCGTCGACATGGTCAACGACCGCGACCGCGACGTCTTCGAGGCCCGCAAGCGGTTCGGCCTGATGTTCCAGGACGGCGCCCTGTTCGGGTCCCTGCCCCTGTACGACAACATCGCGTTCCCGCTCCGCGAGCACACCCGCAAGTCGGAGTCGGAGATCCGCCGGATCGTGCTGGAGCGGATGGAGATGGTCGGCCTCGCCGGCGAGGAGCGCAAGCTGCCCGGCCAGATCTCCGGCGGCATGCGCAAGCGCGCCGGCCTGGCCCGCGCGCTCGTCCTCGACCCGGAGATCATCCTGTGCGACGAGCCGGACTCCGGCCTCGACCCGGTCCGCACCGCGCACATCTCGCAGCTGCTCATCGACGTCAACGCGCGGATCGACGCGACGATGCTGATCGTCACGCACAACATCGACATCGCCGCGACCGTGCCCGACAACATCGGCATGCTGTACCGCCGCGACCTCGTCGCGTTCGGCCCCCGCGAGGCGCTGCTGACCAGCGAGGAGCCGGCCGTCCTGCAGTTCCTGCACGGCGACACCCACGGCCCGATCGGCATGTCGGAGGAGAAGGACGCGGCGCTGCTCGCCGCCGAGGCCGCGGCCCCGGCGCGCACCCACCGCACCCTGGAGATCCCGCCGCAGCTGCGGCCGACGCCCGGGATGCCGCCGCGGCAGGCGGAGCAGCGGCACGCGATGGCGGTCGACGCGATGATGCCGCGGCTGTCCTACGCGGCGCAGCAGGCGATCCGCGCCAACCGCGCCCACCAGCAGCGGGAAGGCGGCTTCCATGGCGCGAACTGACATGGCGGGAACTGACATGCCGCACACCGACAGGGCGCGAACTGAGCACCCGACCGCACGGCGCGGCGACGCGCGCGTGCCCGTGGAAGGAGACGCGCGTGGCCGCACCTGACGCCGCGGTCCCCGGCGCCGGCGCGCTGCGCCAGACCGGGCGGCTGTTCGCGCTGGCCGGGACGGTGCTGGCGCTGTCGTTCCGGCGCCCGTTCCAGCTCCGCGAGCTGGTCCAGCAGTTCTGGTTCATCGCGTCGGTGTCGATCCTGCCGACCGCGCTGGTGTCGATCCCGTTCGGCGCGGTCATCTCGCTGCAGGTCGGGTCGCTGGCCAAGCAGCTCGGCGCGCAGTCGCTCACCGGCGGCGCGAGCGTCCTCGCGGTCGTGCAGCAGGCGAGCCCGCTGATCGTGGCGCTGCTGATCTCCGGCGCGGCCGGGTCGGCGATCTGCGCCGACCTCGGCTCCCGGACGATCCGCGAGGAGATGGACGCGATGGAGGTGATGGGCGTCTCGCCCATCCAGCGCCTCGTCGTCCCCCGGGTGCTCGCCTGCATGGCGGTCGCGGTGCTGCTGAACGGCCTGGTCTCGGTGGTCGGCGTCGCCGGCGGCTACTTCTTCAACGTGCTGCTGCAGGACGGGACGCCCGGCGCCTACCTCGCCTCGTTCTCCGCGCTCGCGCAGCTCCCCGACCTCTACATCGGCGAGTTCAAGGCGCTGATCTTCGGGTTCATCGCCGGGGTCGTGGCCGCCTACCGCGGCCTGAACCCGAGCCCCGGCCCGAAGGGCGTCGGGGACGCGGTCAACCAGTCGGTCGTCATCACGTTCCTGATGCTGTTCTTCGTCAACGTCGTGCTGACCGCCATCTACCTGCAGGTCGTCCCCCCGAAGGGAGCGTGACATGGCGGTTCCCGGGGCTCGCCGGCTCAAGCCGGTGAAGCTGGTCTCCTGGCTGGACCAGCCCGGCGACCAGCTCGGCTTCTACATCCGGGCGCTGCTGTGGACGCCGCGCGCGATCCGCCGCTACCTGGGCGAGTCGCTGCGGCTGCTCAGCGAGGTCGCGTTCGGCAGCGGCGCGCTCGCCGTCATCGGCGGCACCGTCGGCGTGATGATCGGCATGACGATCTTCACCGGCGTCGTCGTCGGGCTGTCCGGCTACGCCGCGCTCGACCAGATCGGGTCGGCGGCGTTCACCGGGTTCATCTCGGCGTACTTCAACACCCGCGAGATCGCGCCGCTGGCGTCCGGGCTGGCGCTGTCGGCGACGGTCGGCGCGGGGTTCACCGCGCAGCTCGGCGCGATGCGGATCAACGACGAGATCGACGCGCTGGAGGGCATGGGCATCCAGTCGGTGCCCTACCTCGTCACGACCCGGATCATCGCGGGCACGGTCGCGATCATCCCGCTGTACGGCATCGGGCTGCTCAGCTCGTACCTGGCGTCCAGACAGGTGACGATCTGGTTCAACGGGCAGTCGGCCGGCACCTACGACCACTATTTCAACCTCTTCCTCGCCCCCGAGGACGTGCTGCTCTCGTTCGCGAAAGTGCTGATCTTCAGCGTGATGGTGGTGCTGGCGCACTGCTACTACGGCTACCGCGCGGTCGGCGGCCCCGCCGGCGTGGGCGTCGCCGTCGGCCGCGCGGTCCGCACCGCGATCGTGCTGATCAGCGTGACGGACTTCTTCGCCAGCCTCGCCATCTGGGGCGCCACGACGACGGTGAAGGTGACGGGCTGACATGGCGAGACGAACGACCCGGCACGTGGTCGGGCAGCGCCTCACGGGGGTGGCGTTCCTGCTCGTCCCGGCGCTGCTGATCTGGCTGTCGATCGCGATCTACGACAAGCAGTTCACCGAGGCGACGAGGGTGACGCTGCGCACCTCGACGGCCGGGCACGAGATGCACCCGATGGCGGACGTGAAGGTCCGCGGCGTGGTCGTCGGCGAGGTCCGCTCCATCAAGGCGGACGGCGCGGGCGCGAAGCTGGAGCTGGCGCTGAAACCGGGGATGACCGACCGGATCCCGGCGGACGTCCAGGCGCGGCTGCTGCCGACGACGGTGTTCGGCGCCCGGTTCGTCTCGCTCGTCCCGCCGCCGGGGTCGGCGGGCCGGCCGATCGCCGACGGCGACGTCATCTCCGAGGACCGCAGCGAGAACGCGGTGGAGCTGTCGGAGGTCCTGAACCACACGATGGACCTGCTCAACACGCTCCAGCCCGCGAAGCTGTCGGCGACGCTGAACGCCATGTCGCGGGCGCTGGAGGGGCGCGGCGACCAGATCGGCCGCAACTTCGAGCAGCTCGACGCGTTCCTGACCAGGATGAACCCGGAGGTCCCGGCGCTCACCCGCAACCTCCAGGAGCTGGCGGAGTTCACCCAGCACGCCTCCGACGCGGCGCCCGACCTGCTCCAGGCGCTCACCGACTTCACGGTGACGAGCAAGACGATCGTGGAGCAGCGCACCGCGCTCGCGACCCTGTACGACGCGGTGTCGGGGTCGTCGGCCGACCTCCAGGACTTCCTGGACGCCAATTCCGGCAACATCATCGCGCTGGCGACCGAGAGCCGGGGGAGCCTGGAGCTGATGCGCCGCTACGCCCCGGCCGCGCCCTGCACGTTCCGCACCCTCGCCGGCTTCATCCCGACGATGAACAAGGTGCTCGGGAAGGGCACGAACCAGCACGGCGTGCACGGCGTGGTGGTGCCGCTCAAGAGCAAGGGCCGCTACGTGCCGGGCAAGGACGCGCCGCGCTACGACGGCGGCAACGGGCCGCGCTGCCCGAGCGTCCCGTACCTGGCGACCGGGAACGGCGTGCGGGTGCTGCCCGCGGGCGGCGCCCCCGGCAAGGCGGGCGCGGCCGGCAGCGGCCTCGGCCCGGCGAACTCGGCGTCGGAGAACGACCTGGTCAACGAGCTCGCCGGCCCGCCGCTGGACGAGGTCCCCGAGGAACTGCCGGACTGGTCGAGTGTGCTGGTCGGGCCGATCTACCGGGGCACGGAGGTGACGGTCAAGTGAGGCTCACCGGCCAGGGGATCAAGGGCATGGGCTTCCCGCTCGTCAGCTCGCTGATCTTCATCGTGGTGACGGTGCTGGCGACGGCGCTGCTGGCGTCCAGCATCACCGGCGCCACCAGCGGCGACCGCGTCACCTACTACGCGAAGTTCACCGACGTCGCCGGGCTGCACCCGGGGCACGGGGTGCGGATCGCGGGCGTCGAGGTCGGCCAGGTCGAGGAGATCAAGGTCAGCGACCGGCGGCTCGCCCGGGTGAAGATCTCCGTCGACAGGGACCGGCAGATCCCGGCGTCGGCGACCGCAGCCGTGAAGTACCTGAACCTGGTCGGCGGGCGGTACATCGCGCTCGGCCAGGGCACCGGTTCGCCCGGCGACGTGCTGAAGCCCGGCGGGACGATCCCCGTCGAGCACACCGCCGGGACGCTCAACCTCACGCAGCTGTTCCAGGGCTTCCAGCCGCTGATGCAGGCGCTGTCGCCCGGCGAGGCGAACAAGCTGTCGGAGTCGATCGTCAAGGTGCTCCAGGGCGAGAGCGGCACGGTCGAGAGCCTGCTGCGGACCGTCGGGCAGCTCACGAGCACGCTCGCCGCCAAGGACAAGGTGATCGGCCAGCTCATCGCCAACCTGGACAGCGTCGTCCAGACCATCAACAGCCGTGACCGGCAGCTCGTCGACCTGGTCACCACGCTGCGCCGGTTCACCTCCGGCCTCGCCACCGACCGCAAGCCGATCGGTGAGGCGCTCGGGTCGATCGCCGACCTGACCACCGCCACCGCCGGGCTGCTCCAGGTCACGCGGGACCCGCTGAAGGACGACATCGTCCAGCTCGGCCGGCTCAGCGACAACCTCAACCGCGACGAGCCGCTGCTGACGCGCTTCCTCCAGCGCTCGCCGGCCAAGATGGCGGCCTTCGGGCGCCTGGCCTCCTACGGCTCGTGGGTGAACTTCTACCAGTGCGAGGTGAAGTTGATCGGCGTCAGCTACGCGGGCTCCGACCTGTCGGAGCAGCCGCCGCCGACCGGCCTCCCCATCAAGGACGCGAGGTGCCGCGGATGACGCCCCCGACCCCGCCGCCCGGCGGCCCGCCCTCCCTCCCCCCGGGGGGCGGGCCGCCTCCCGGCGGACCTCCCGCAGGAGGTCCCCCCGCGGGTGGTCCTCCCGCAGGCGGGCCGCCCGCGGGAGGGCCGCCGCCCCGGCCGCTGCCGCGCGCCCTGCCGCGCCCGAAGAAGGAGCGCCCGCGGCTGAAGCCGCTGCGCGAGCGCAACCCGGTCGTGGTCGCCGTCGTCGGCATCGTGATCCTGCTCGTCCTCGGCACGCTCGCCTACCGCGCCGACCGGCTGCCGGTCATCGGTGGCGGGACGACCTACAGCGCGTACTTCTCCGAGGCCGCCGGGCTGAAGGGAGGCCAGGAGGTCCGCGTCGCCGGGGTGAAGGTCGGGAAGGTCACCGACGTCTCGCTCAAGGGCAACAAGGTCAAGGTGACGTTCCGGGTCAAGGACACCTGGATCGGCAACGCCACCCGCGCCACCATCATGATCAAGACGCTGCTGGGGTCGAAGTACCTCCAGCTCGACCCGCTCGGCTACCGGAAGCAGAACCCGGAGCAGACGATCCCGCTCGACCGGACGGTGGCCCCCTACGACGTCACGACGGCGTTCCAGGACCTCGGCCGGACGTTCGAGGACCTCGACACCGCCAAGCTCGCCGCGAGCCTGGAGACGATCTCCACGACGTTCGAGGACACACCGGCGAGCGTCCGGGTCGCGCTGCACGGCCTGTCGTCGCTGTCCACCACGATCGCGTCGCGGGACGCCGAGCTGTCCCGGCTGCTCGCCGGGACCAAGCAGCTCTCGGGCACGATCGCCGCGCAGAACTCCCAGTTCGAGACGCTGTTCAAGGACGGCAACCTGCTGCTGGCCGAGCTGCGGCAGCGCCGCGACGCCATCCACGCGCTGCTCGTCGGCACCAACCGCCTCTCCAACGAGCTGGTCGGCCTGGTGAACGACAACCGCCGCACCCTCGGGCCGACGCTGGCGTCCTTGGAGCGGGTCACCACCACCCTCGAACGCAACCAGAAGAACCTGGAGCGCGTGCTGGAGACCGCCGCCCCCTACGTCCGCGTCCTCGGCAACGCGACCGGCAACGGCCGCTGGGTGGACGGCTACCTGTGCGGGACCGTCCCCGACGAGTACCTGGAGAACGGCAGGTGGAAGGACCGGCCGCTGCCGGGCCACTGCAAGCCGCCGCACCTGACGGGAGGCCGGTGACATGGCGTCCTCCACGACGCGCACGGCGAAGCTGCCGAAGCTCGGCTCACCGATCCGCGACCACCGGACGCGGGTGGTGCAGGCGCTGATCGCGGTGTTCGTGCTGCTGGTCGCGATCGCGCTCGTCCCGCTGCTGAGCGGCGGGCCGACCCACAAGATCACCGCGTACTTCGCCACCGCGATCGGCGTCTACCCGGGCTCCGACGTCCGCGTCCTCGGCGTGAAGGTCGGGGCGATCGACTCCATCGAACCGCTCGGCGACAAGGTCAAGGTCGAGATGCGGGTGGACGACGAGATCGACGTCCCCGCCGCCGCCCGCGCCGTCGTCATCGCGCCGAACCTGGTGTCGGACCGGTACGTCCAGCTCGACCCCGCCTACAGCGGCGGCCCGAAGATGGCCGACGGCGCCTCGATCGACGTGAACAACACCGCGACGCCGCTGGAACTCGACCAGCTCTACACCGCCGTCCGGAAGATCTCCGGCGACCTCGGCCCGCAGGGGCTGAACGCCCAGGGCGCCCTGTCGGACGTCATCCGGGTCGGCGCCGCCAACCTCGGCGGAAACGGCCAGGCGCTCAACACGATGATCTCCGACCTCGGCAAGGCGTCGCAGACCCTCGCCGACAACAGCGGCGACCTGTACGCCACCATCGCCAACCTCAACAAGTTCAGCGAGATGCTCCGCGCCAACGACGGGCAGATCCGGCTGGCCGAGAACCAGCTCGCCGAGGTGAGCCGGTTCCTCGCCGCCGACCGCGACGAATTGGGCGCGGCGCTGCGCAGCCTCGCGCGGGCGCTCGCCGAGGTGAAGGGGTTCGTCCAGGACAACCGGGCGGCGCTGAAGACGAACGTTGGCAAGCTCGCCAAGGTCACCCAGGTCCTGGTGGACGAGCGGGCGTCCCTCGCCGAACTGATCGACACCGCGCCGCTGGTGACGCAGAACGCGCTGAACGCCTACGACCCGAAGACCCGCACGCTGATGGCGCGCGGCAACCTCCTGGAGATCACCAAGGCGTTCGGCAGCCTGGACCAGCCGGGCGTCGACCCGCCCGCCGCCGACCAGCGGCCGCTGTGCGCCGCGGCGGCGTCCGCGACCGCGACGCTCCGCGAGCAGTGCGACCGGCTGAACAAGGGCGGGCTGGTCGCCGTGGCGCCCACCCAGCAGACCGGCCTCCCGGCCCTGCCGCTGCCGCCCGCGGGCAAGATCTACGCCGGCTCCACCGGGAAGAAGGGGGACCGCTGATGCGCGTGCCCAAGCTCGTCGCGGCCCTCACCGCCGGCGCCGTGCTGGCGGCGGGCTGCTCGGTGCGGCTGGAGGACGTCCCGCTGCCCGGCGGCGCCGACGTCGGCGACCACCCGTACACGGTCAGGGTGCAGTTCGAGGACGTGCTGAACCTCGTCCCGCAGGCGGCCGTCCGCGTCAACGACGTGCCGGTCGGCCGGGTGAAGAAGGTGTCGCTGCCGAAGGGCGCGTGGCAGGCCGAGGTGACGCTGATCATCAACGGCGACGTGCACCTGCCCTCGAACGCCGTCGCGAACCTGGAGCAGTCGAGCCTGCTGGGGGAGAAGTACGTCAAGCTGGCGGCGCCCACGACGGCGCCGTCCCCGCAGCGGCTCACCGACGGCGCCGTGATCCCGGCGTCCCGCACGACGCGCAACGCCGACACCGAAGAGGTGTTCGGCGCGCTGTCGCTGCTGCTGTCGGGCGGCGGGCTCCCGCAGATCCGCACGATCAACCGGGAGCTGAACCAGGCGCTCAACGGGCGCGAGGACAAGGTCCGCTCCGCGCTGGAGAACCTCAACACCTTCACCTCGACGCTGAACCGCAACCGGCAGTCGATCGTGAACGCGCTCGACGGGCTGAACCGGCTGTCGTCCACGGTCGCGTCCCGCAACGGGCAGGTCTCGACCGTGCTGACCGACCTGTCGCCCGGCCTGAAGGTGCTGGAGGAGCAGCGCGGCCGGCTCGTGGAGATGCTGCGCCGGCTGGAGAAGCTGTCGGACGTCGCCGTCAAGACGATCAACGCCAGCAAGGACGACACGGCCGCGAACCTGCGGGCGCTGTCGGTCATCCTCCGCAAGCTCGCCGACTCCGGCCGCGACCTGCCGAAGTCGCTGGAGATCCTGCTGACGTACCCGTTCACCGACGAGGCGCTCAAGGCCATCAAGGGCGACTACCTCAACGGCTACGTCACCGTGATCGCGGCGGAGGGGTTCGACTGCGTCGTCCCGCCGATCGAGGAGACCGACCCCTTCGAGCATGCCGATGAGAACGAGGGCCTGCGGAAGACGGAGAAGAAGGCGGAAGAAAAGGACACTGAGCCGACGGACGCGAAGTCGAACCCGCTTGCCGCACCACCTGGGTACGTCGGTCCGTTGCCGAAGCCCTGCCCGGACACCGCGGCCCGGCCCGGCACCAAGGCCGCGGTCCCCGGCGCGGGCACCCCCACCACCCAGGCTCCCGCCTCGCGAGCGCCGCAACCGGTCGCGCCGCGCCAGGCGCCCCGGAACGAAAGCCCGAGCAGCGAGCCCGCCCTTCCGCTGCCGACGCTCGGGGAGGGGAACTGACATGCTGACCGCGGTCACCCGCATCAAGATCGCCGTGTTCGCCGTCATCGCGGTGCTGGTCATCGCCTACATCGGTACCAACTACGCCGATGTCGGACGTTATGTCGGGCTGCGCGGCTATTACACGGTCCGGCTCGACCTGCCCAGCACCGGCGGCCTCTTCGAGGGGTCGGCGGTGTCCTACCGGGGCGTCACCGTCGGCAAGGTCGGCAAGCTCGACCTCACCTCGGACGGCGTCGTCGCCGAACTTCATATCGACAACTCCTCACCCGACATCCCGCGCAGCCTTGAGGCGGTCGTGGCGAACCGCTCCGCCGTCGGTGAGCAGTACGTCGACCTGCGGCCCCGCGCCGACGCCGGACCCTACCTCGCGGAGGGGACCACGATCCCGCGAAGCGTCAGCACCGTCCCGGCGCCGGTGAACGAGACGCTCAAGAGCGTCAACGACTTCACCGCCTCGCTGCCGCTGAACGACACCAAGACGCTCATCGACGAGCTGGGGCTGGCGTTCGCGGGGCAGGGACCGCACCTCCAGCAGCTCCTCGACACCAGCGCCCGGTTCGTCTCAGCGTCCGACGCGGCGTTCCCCGACACCCGCGCGCTGATCCACAACGGGCAGGTGGTGCTGCAGACGCAGAACGAGATGTCGGGGGCGTTCAAGTCGTTCGCGTCCGACTCCCGGCTGCTTGCGCGGCAATTCCGCGACTCCGACACCGACCTGCGCAAGCTCATCGCGGCCGGGCCCGGCGCGGCGAACGAGATGTCGGCCCTGCTCCGCGACCTGGACCCGAGCCTCAGCGTCCTGCTGGCGAACCTGCTCACGACCGCGCGCATCGGCTCTCCACGCCAGGCCGCGATCGAGGAGATGCTCGACAACCTCCCGAAGGTCGCGGGCATCGGCCCCAGCATTGTCGATGACGGTCTGCTCCGCATGGGCCTCGTGACCACGTTCTTCAACCCGCAGCCCTGCACGCGCGGCTACGGCAAGACCCGCTACCGCGAGGGGCATGACGAGTCGCCCGCGCCGCCGTTCAACACCGACGCGCACTGCGCGGAGAGCCCGAGTACCGGCATCAACGTGCGCGGCTCCGCCAACGCGCCGCACAAGGGCGTCCCGGCGCCGGCCAAGCCGGGCACGCTGAGCGGCACCCGATCGGCCGGTCTGATCGACTCGCTGGGGCTGTCCGCCGGTGCGAGGCCGCCGACGTCCGGTGACCTCGCCACCCTCCTCGGGCTCGGAGGCACGCGATGACCGAGGAGGCGGCGGCGGTGCCGCGCGGATTCGCCCGGTTGATCCGGTGGATCCGCCCGGCCGGCTACGTCCTCGTGGCCGCCGCCACCGTCCTCCTCGGCCTGTCGTTCTGGTCGCTGTTCCAGTCCGGCCGGGGCGCCGACCACGATCTCGCCTCCGCGCGGGACGACGTGACGCGGACCGCCGTCCGTGACCTCGCGCTGGTCAACAGCATCGACCCCAAGGTGGCCGACCTGGACATGACGCACTGGATGGACGTCGCCACCGGCCCGTTCGCCGACGCCCTGAAACGCGACATGCCGAACGCGCGCGCGAAGTTCGCCAAGCAGAAGACCCCCTCGCACGGCCGGGTCACCGCGCTCGCCGTCACCGCGCTCGACCGGTCGGCGGGCGAGGCCACCGTCCTCGCCTCGGTGCGGATCTTCACCGAGCCCGCCGCCGGCGCCGCGCAGGGGACCGAGCAGCGCAAGCGCTACGAGGTCGAGATGCAGCGCGTCGGCGGCATCTGGAAGATCAGCTCGCTGAAACCGCTGGCACCCGGGGGGAGCGGGCCATGAGCATCACCGAGGAGCGCGCCGCGCGCCGTGACCCGGCCCCGCGGAAGAAGCGCGCAAAGAAGACCGCCCGGCGCCCGCTTGTCTCCCGACTCAAGCGGGCCGCCGGGCTGGGGTGGCCGGTGGCCCTCGCCGTGGCGCTGTGCCTGTCCGCCTTCGCCGTCGACAGCTGGGCCGACAGGAGAAGCGAGCGGTCACCGGCCGCCAACCGCGCACTCGTCGACAAAGCCGATACCGGCAAGGTCGTCGCCGACGTCTCGGCGAAGGTCGTACGGATCTTCACCTACACCTACACCGACCCGGCGGCCACCGAGCGCGCCGCGAACGACGTCCTCACCGGCCGCGCCGTCGGCGACTACCGCAAGCTGTTCGGCCTGGTGAAGCAGAACGCACCGGTCATGAAGCTCGCCCTCACCACGAAGGTGACGAAGGCCGGGCTGATCAAACTCAGCCGTGACAGGACGGCGGTCCTGCTGGTCATGCTCGATCAGCGGACCACTCGGGCCGGGAAGGCGACCGGTCCGCCGGTCGCCGCCCAGCTCATCGTCACGGTCCGCGACGACCACGGCTGGCGCATCAGCGACCTCCGGGCCGCCTGAAGGAAAGGGGTGGATTCAGGTGTCCAAGACGAAGACCGCCGATACGGCGGCCGAGGAGCCCGAGGTTCAGGCCGAGGAGCCTGAAGAGCCCGAGGCCCGGGACGGCGGGGAGTCCGCCGAGCCGGAACCGGCTGAGGACGAGAGCGGCGAGATCCCGGAGCCGACCGGGAGGAAGTCCGACAAGACGTCGAAGCCGAAGTCGTCGGAGAAGGACGCGGACGAGAAGCCCCGGCGCAGGCTCTCCAAGGACCCGCTCATCAGGATCGCGTCACTCGTGACGCTGATCGCGGCGGGGGCCGCCGCCTGGTTCGGCTGGTCCTACCACGCGGCGTCCGGCGACGACTCGCTGGCCTACGCGGCCGAACGGGACCGGGTGCTCGCCGTCGCCGGGCAGGAGATCGTCAACCTCAACACCCTCGACTACCGCCAGGTGGACGCGGGCCTCAAGGTGTGGCAGGACTCGGCGACCGCGCAGCTCTACGACCAGATCGTGCAGGGCCGGGAGCGGCTGAAGACCGAGGTGCAGAAGGCGAAAACGACCAGCACCGCGAAGATCCTCGAATCCGGGCTCACCGAACTCGACACCCGTGCGGGCAAGGCGGCCGTCATCGCGGCCGTCCGCATCACCATCACCGGCGCCGACGGCAAGCCGGTCGACAACACCCGGCGCATGGCCGGCCAGCTCACCCGGACCTCGGACGGCTGGAAACTGTCGGCGCTCGGCCAGGCCCCGACCGGAACGCCCTGAGCGGGGAGGAGAAAGCGAATGGCAGCGATCACTTCAGCCGGCCGGTTCGTCCCGGGCACCGCGCGCACCCGTCTCGTCGTCCTCCTCGGCGCGCTGACAATAGCGCTCGGTGGAGTCGCCGCCTGGTCGAACGCCCAGGAGCGCGACCTGGCGGGCGCGACCTCCGCGCAGAACGACGCCCTCAGTGACAATGGCCGAACCGCCGAGGTCAAAGGCCAGGTGACCACGGTCGTCAACACGGTGTTCTCCTACAACTACGCCGACGTGGCAAAGACGGAGAAGGCGGCGCAGGAACTACTCACCGGAAAGGCCGTCCAGCAGTACAACCAGCTGTTCGCCCTGGTGCGCAAGCAGGCGCCGCAGCAGAAGCAGGTACTCACCACGTCGGTCACCGACTCGGCGGTGAAGTCCCTGACCGGCGACCGTGCCCGCCTGCTGATCTTCGCCGACCAGCGCAACACCCGCACCGACACGAACAAGACGAGCTACTCCGCGGCCGTCTTCGCCGTCGACGCCCTGTACGCAAACGGCAAATGGAAGATCTCCGCCATCGACACCCTCGGAGCCTGACATGCGGAAGCTCGCTCGCAGGGCACTGACCGCCATAGCGGCCACGGCCACCGCCGCCGCCCTTACAGCAGCTCCGGCCGCAGCGGACCCGGTCACCTACACCATTCAGAACGGCGGCTACCTCACGGGATTCAACGTGGGTTCCTTCATCGGCTTCGGCGAAATCAATGGGGCGACCCTGGAGTGTACTTCCTCCACCATCACCGCCTGGACCCGGAAGGATACGAGTGGCAACCCGATCGTGAATGGCACTGCGAACGGTGACGGTATCGCCACGCTGGACAACGTGACCTTCTCCTCGCCCGGCCAGGTCAACGACTGGTGCGTGGCCAACGGTACCTTCCCGACCCAGGTGACGCCGCTGGGCCTGCCGTGGATGTTCAACGCCACGGGCGAGGGGACGAGTTCGGGCCCGGGAGGGACGACGGACGGCCGACTGACCGGTGTCCAGTTCAAGTTGCACATCGAAGGCTGGGGTCTGTGTGACGCAATCATCGGGGGACCAGGAGCAGGTGGTTCAGATAGCTACTACGAGGCCACGTATTACAACCCATCGACGCTTACGGATAACGACGGTGCACTCGATATTCCATACTTGGGCAGCCAAAATGCGAAGGTACTCAGTATCTCGGATCCTGAAGGTTGCTGGATGCTCTCAGTGGGTGAGACGTTCGAGTTCGTCGGCATGTACAACCTGACGCGAACTACCCCCAATCCACCGGCGGCCGGTATCAGCCCGACGATCGACTAGCGCGGGAGATATGCAACCCGGCTTTAATCCGATGATTTCCGCCACCGACACCTTTGGAGCCTGCCCTGCGGAAGCGCACCCGAGGTGAGCGGCTGTCAACCCTCGATGAAGGGAAGCGGACCGACATGCGAAAGACAATCAGAAAGGCTCTGATCGCTACGGCGGTCGGGGCCACAGCCGTCGCTCTCACGGCAGCTCCGGCTTCGGCCGACCCAATCACCATCCAGAACGGCGGCTATGTCGCTGGAACCGACCTGGGCAGCTTCTTCACCGTCGACAACGGATTCATGGAGGGGTGCAGATCGTTGGCGGCCACCGGCCACACGCCGACCGTGGACGGCCCCCTGCTCGGCAGCCTCTTCACATTCGACGACGTAACCTTCTCCTGGGACGGCCAGGTCGAAGACTGGTGCCTGTTGAATGGTTCCGTTCCGATCCAGGTGACGGCTCTGGGCTTGCCATGGACCTTCGACCTCACGGGTGGGCACACTGGCTCGGGCCCGGGAGCGACGATGGAAGGCCGACTGAACAACGTCCGGATCAGGCTGTACGCGTCGAGTTTGGCCTGTGACGCCACTGTCGGTGGGCCGGGCGCAGGCGGCTCGGACGGTTATGTCGAGGGCACCTACACCAATCCCTCGACGCTGACAGGTAACGACGGCACGCTCTCGATGCCATACGGGGCCGTGAACAACCTGCGGGTGACCAGCGTGACCCCGGGCTGTACCGGACTGTTCGCAGTCGGTCAAACGGTCGCGCTCGCCGGCTACATCCAAGTGAACCGGACCAGTCCCGTTCCGCCGGCGGCTGGAATCAGCCCTACGGTCAATTTCTAGTGCGGGAGATACGGGACGGAGAAATGTCGAGATGCGAAGGTTGTGACGCAAAGGGATGGCCGCCGCCGCGGCGACGACCGCGGCCTGTGCACCCGGCGCCGTCCCGGCGTACGACATCTCCACTACGTCCGTGCTGTTCTGCGCGTCATCGTCACTTGCCGGTGACACGCCGAACCACTTGGGTCACTCTCCGCGATCGACGCGGTGTCTTTCTCCCAACTCGGAAAAGTCAACGACTGATGCGTGGCCAACGGGTTAATTCCCGTGCAGGTGGTTGCGGTGAACCTGCCGTCGCTCTTCGCCGCGGACAGCGCTTTGGGCGGACGGGCGGACGTCAGCCTGCCTCGCACTGAGGACGCTCTCCGTGCCGTTCAACGCAACGGAGGCTCATGGCTCAGTGGAGATCCTTCCATGCCAGCGAATGGCGGATCGGCGCGCGAATGGCCTGCCGTGTACGGGTACCGCCGTGTACGGGCGCCGGCTGTTCAAGCCGACTATAAGTCGGTGATAAATACATAATGATCGATTGCTAAGCGATTGACAATCTGCAGTGGCAACTTCCATGAAGTCAGCAAAGATGTTCGGATGACACTTGAGAAGTGCACTACTGGCGGGTATATTCCGATATGAGTACGGCAGGACTGGGTGGTCTTGCGGCGAAGTCGAAGGAGTTCGGCTTCCGGGGTTCTGCTCCCATCAACCCGGAGGAGTTCGACCTGTAGAACGCGGTCAGTGTCCCTACGAGTAGAAGAAACCACCCCCCGTGAAGGGAAAAGGACTGACATGCGAAAGATCGCCAGAAGGGCCCTGACCGCTGGTGCGGTCGCGGCCACCGCCGTCGCCCTCACCACCATGCCGGCCTCTGCGGACCCGGCGACGAACTTCGACGTCCAAAACGGTGGAACCATCGCCGGAAGCAACGTGGGTTCCATCATCGGCTTCGGCCTGATCAACGGGTCCACCCTGGAGTGCACGTCCTCGACGGCCTCCGGCAGCCTGCCGAGCGGCACCGCACGGCCCGGCACCGGCATCGCCACGCTGAGCAGCGTCACCTTCTCCTCGCCCGGCCAGACCAACGACTGGTGCGTGGCCAACGGTTCCATCCCGACCCGGGTGACGGCCCTGGGCACGCCGTGGTCGTTCAACGCTGACGACGATGGCCCCGGAAGCGACTCGGGCCCGGGAGGGACGACGGGCGGCCGACTGACTGGCGTCCAGGTCGAGCTGTACGGGCCCAGCGTTGGGTGCACGGCGACCGTCGGCGGGCCGAATGGCAACGATGGCTACATCGAGGGCACCTACACCAATCCCTCGTCGCTCACGGGCAACGACGGCACGCTCTCGGTGGCGTTCGGGGCCTCGAACAACCTGGAGGTGCTCACCGCGTCGAGCCCGGGCTGCAACGGACTGGTCGATGTCGGTGAAACGGTCTCGCTCGCTGGCACGTACAGCGTGGTCAACTCCAGCGGGGTCAGCCCGACGATCGACTGACCTCATGAGATGAGGCGCGGTCCTTGTTCGAGCCGCACCCGGGTGCTCGCCATCCGGGTGCGGTTCACCGTCGATTAAAGGATGTGACAATGCACCGGTTGTTCAGAAACGCCGCGCGGATCGGGGCGCTCACGGCCGTGATCGTGGGCGGTGGGACAGTAGCCACCATCCCGTCGGCGATGGCCGACATCGGTGCTGACATCGGGCTTGTATGCTCCGGTACGTCCGGGACCCACAAGGTGAGGCTGCGGATCGAAACGACGGCGCCCTCGTCCGGAACCGTCGGGCAGCCGGTCCAACTGGGCACGGTTAAGATCGACGTTGGTGTTCCTGCCGAGCTGGCGTCGAAGGTTCGAGCGGGATCCCCGGGCGGTCCCTCGGCCTCGCCAGTGACGAGTGTCACGCCCTCGTCCACAGCTCCCCCCGCGCTCAGCGGAGTCGCGGAGATACAGGTCGCCGTCCGTGCGCCTGATCGGGTTCAGGACAGTGGATGGCCGGCTTTCGCTCTGGCGGCCGCACCCTCATACGGTGACGGAATCGTGCATCTGACCGGTAGCGGGATCGCGCCGCCGGTGACCCCGGATTCAGCGGGTGGACTGTCGTGGTCGGCCGGGGGACTGGACCTGTCGTTGGTGCCGGCCGAAACGAGCGCGAGTAAGGACGGAGCAGAGACTGCGCTGCACTGTACGGCGGAGAAGGAGACCCTGCTCGGAACCGTACGGATAGCCCGCGGGAATGAAGCGGCGGGTCCGAGTTCGTTGAGCACGCCAGCCTCTCAGCCGGCCGCGTCCCAGACACAAATGTGCGAGCTCCTTCCGGCTCGGGGGACGGATCCAAGATATGCCATCAATTATGAAGATCCCGTACTGAAGAAGCTCTATGATTCTCCAGCAGTTCCGAAAACCGTACGGGATCCAATTCTTGGGGATGGACTTCCGTTTTGCATCAAAGGTGCGGGGTTCCTCAATGCCAAGAAGGTCGGCTATGCCGTCCCGGTTGCCGTTGAAAGTAGTACGAGATTCCAGACTGAAAATCGCTTTGGCAATTTGGTTACTGGGCCAAATCTTGACGAAAAGCGTGGATATGGAATAACTCGCACCAATCCCATTCCCGCCACCATCCTGGGTTTCGGATTCATGCCGACACGTGCGGTGGCAGAGGCCGTGCAGTCCGGTCCTCCCGGGAAACCAAATGACCCGATCACGGCGAATCTTCGACTTGTCCGCAAGCAATTCCAGCAATTCAGGCAGCCCGGCATAGGGACTGCTCAGCTCGGTGCGAGTTCATACGTTCGGATCAAAGCGGTCAAGGCCGAGGTCAATGGAGTGCCGATTGACCTGGGTGAACAGTGCACGACGAGCCCGACCGCCTTCGTGGGGAAGGCGTGGCTGGGCGGTGATCGCACCGGTTATTTGGACTACAAGGAGGGTCAGACCTTGGTCGTGGATGACCTGGATATTCCCTTCTTCTCTGGTTGTGGAGTGACGGAAGATCTGAGTCCGATCCTTACCGCGAGTGTTTCCGGGTCGGGTAACTACGCAAATGTGAATACAGGAACGTGGTGTGATCTCCGTACTGGAGCCCAATGTGTCGATAATGCGGCTCCGCTGCCTGCAACAGTCACTGTTCCGCAAGGCGGGGACACCAACGTGACGGGGCATCAGTTCCTTCTCACTAGAAACTCTGGCACCCCGGAGAAAGCCCAGTTCGGGTGCGAGTCGATGGCCATGCGATTCGATCTCAAACGAGGCCACTGGCTGCCGCGCTACATGCTCGCTAAGGGTAACCTGTCCCTTGAGGGCTGCAAGGTCAAGACATCTGATGGCATCGAGTATCCAGTGGTGGAAAGCACCCAGGAAGGCCCGTTGTGGCTGAGCGTCCGGGAATACGAAACCCGGATGACCATGCAGGTGACCGGGCTGATGCTCAACGTCGGTGTGGACGTCGACGACGACGGCGCCGCCGACTGCTCGGTCCAGATCAACCATCCACAAGCTCAATCCGGCATCAATCAACGATTGTCCGGAATGCCTGGATCGTTTCTGGGAGAGTACGACAATGGTACGCTCAACCTGCTAAGCCATGATCTGGAAGTCGCACCCGAGTCGACCTGTAGTCTTTCGGGTTTCACGAGGACAAATCCTGCGATGCGCCTCCCGCTTGTCGGGGGTGTTGGCACCAACTTCGCCTTTACTCCGAAGCAGCAGATTATCTGGGACAGGCCCTGATCGATCATGCGTTTGCCACGTAGTGTCTCCTCCCGGCGCGTCTGTTAGCGCTGGGGCGTAAGAGCCGGCTGCATCTGCCGCACCACCCCGGCGCGGTGCAGCCAGGCCGGCTCGCCGCGGACCCTTTCAGTCCGCGGCGAGTGCGGCCGTTCCGTTCAAGTCCTCCCGCCATGTTCCCCGCCAGAGCTGGGCAAGCCTTGGATGACGCGTCCTCCCCGCCTGGTTATATGCGGTCGGTGATAATACCGATCCCGCTCGGGGGACCCATTCTTGATATTCGCTAACAAAGCGAAAAGATCTTCATGTTCATGCGTTGCGGCGTATTGAGCTGTCATTGTTTCGGTATTAGCCTCCAGTTGGGAATCGAGGATCCTCTCATCGGGGATCCGCCTCACGGTTCCGTGTCGGCGGATCACAGTGTGGCCGTCCGACGCCCTGTGTCCATTTCTCCCGGCACAAAGAAAGGACAGGCTGGTGAAGTTCACCCGTATCCGGAGGCGTTCCCGGTTCGCGCTTCCCGCCGCGCTCGCTGCAGCCGCAACTCTCACCTTCGGCTTGGCGTCCCCCGCTTCGGCGACCAACCCGGACCCGATCCCGTCGAGCTTCGACTTCTCCGACTGCCCGCCCCTCCCGGAGGGGGCGCACCCGACCTTCTCGAACTGCTACGTGGGCATCATCACGAGCGGCACCTTCAAGATCGGGAACTTCGACCAGGCGATCGAGGAGCCGATCAGGTTCACGTACGCGAACACCTTCAACCCCACCACGTTCGAGACCAAGGTCCTCTTCGGAGGGCTCGAGGCGCCGAAGATGCTGGTCCAGGACGGGCTGTTCGGTGACCCGTTCCTCACTGCCGTGTACGCCAAGGTCGAGTACGCCGGCAAGTTCGAGATGCCGGTCAGCTCGGACTTCGAGATCACCCTCGGGGTGAAGGTCCGGCTCATCAACCCGATCCTCGGCAGCAACTGCACGGTCGGCACCAACTCGAACCCGATCACGCTGAAGCTGACCACCGGCACCACCAACCCGCCCGCCCCCAACACCCCGATCACCGGTGAGGGCCTCCAGGTCGTGCAGACCACTCCCGAGGTCGTTCGGAGCGCCAAGCACGTCGGCAACGACTTCGCGGTGCCCGGCGCCAAGGGCTGCCTGTTCGGCGGCGGCGTCGCCGACTGGCTGGTGAACCAGATCGGCGGCTTCCCCTCGGCGGCCGGCAAGAACACGATGATCCAGAACGAGTACATCGTCAAGAAGACGTACGCCCAGCTCGGATCCTGAGCCCGCCCGACCGGTCCGTGCCCGCGGCGACCCCGCGGGCACGGTTCCACGGCCTGGCCGTCCGCCGTTCAATGCCCGCTCCCCCTGGCAAGATGAAAGGACGGACTCGTGAAGTCCACTCGTTTCCGGAGGCGTCGTTCCCGGTTCGCGCTTCCCGCCATGGCCGCCGCTGCGCTGCTGACCTTCGGCATGGCGACCGCTGCCTCGGCGGCCAACCCGGACCCGATCCCGTCGAGCTTCGACTTCTCCGACTGCCCGCCCCTCCCGGAGGGGGCGAACCCGACCTTCTCGAACTGCTACGTGGGCGTCGTCACGAGCGGCAGCTTCAAGATCGGGAACTTCGATCAGCAGATCGAGGAGCCGCTCAGGTTCACGTACGCGAACACCTTCAACCCCACCACCTTCGAGACAAAGATCATCTTCGGAGGCCTTGAAGCGCCGAAGATGCTCGTCCAGCCCGGGCTGTTCGGTGACCCGTTCGTGTCGGCCGTGTATGCCAAGGTCGAGTACGCGGGCGCGTTCGAGATGCCGGTGAGCTCTGACTTCCAGATCAAGCTCGGGGTGAAGGTCCGCCTCATCAACCCGCTGCTCGGCAGCAACTGCTATGTCGGGTCCAACGCGAACCCGATCCTGCTGAACCTCACCACGGGGACCACCAGCCCGCCGCCGCCCAACACCCCGATCACCGGCGAGGGCCTCCAGGTCGTGCAGACCGACCCCATCGTCGTCCGGTCCGCCAAGCACGTCGGCAACGACTTCGCGGTCCCCGAGGCCGACAACTGCGCGTTCGGCGCCGGCGTCACCGACTGGCTGGTGAACCAGATCGGCGGGTTCCCCTCGCCGGCCGGCACCAACACGATGATCCAGAACGAGTACATCGTCAAGAAGACGTACGCCGAGCTCGGATCCTGAGCTGCCCGACCGGTCCGTGCCCGCGGCGACCCCGCGGTGCACGGCGGCGGGTACACCAGCGGCTCGGGAGGGGTCGGCTGGTACGACGGCGCCGAACTCGCCGCCGAGGGCGACATCGTCGTGGTGACCCTC
>NZ_JBFARO010000089.1:0-32391 GCF_040677125.1 Actinomadura sp. NPDC049382 | reverse complement strand
GGATGACGGACCCGGCGAGGACCAGCGCGGCGCGCGGGCCGACGGTGTCGCAGAGCGCGCCGAGGGCCGGGCCGCCGAACGCGCCGGACGCGGCGCCGACCATGCCCTGCGCGGCGATCACGCGGCCGCGCAGCCCGCCGGGGCTGTCCAACTGGACGCGGGTGGCGACGGTGGTGTCGAACACGACCGCGCAGGCCGCGATCGGCAGCATCGCGGCGCCGAACAGCAGCAGGTCCGGGGCGCCGCCGCTCAGCATCTGCCCGGCGCCGCACAGCGCCGCGGCGACCAGCAGCAGCCGGAGCGGGAGGCGGGTGCGGGAGGCGGCGTAGACGCCGCCGAGGACGGTGCCGACCGCGAACGCCACCGACAGGGCGCCGTACCCGGCGGCGCCCGCGCCGAGCGGCCCCTGGCTCATCGCGGCCATGGTGACCTGGTAGTTGCGGCCGAGGCTGCCGAGCACGAACGCCAGCCCGAACATGATCAGCAGCCGGGGCGAGGCGAGCACGTAGCGGAAGCCCGCGACGATGCCGCGCTCCCCCGGCTCGGCGGGCGGCAGCCGGTGCAGCTCGCCGCCGCGCATCAGGGCGATGGCGGCGAGGACGCCGAGGAAGCTCACCGCGTTCACCGCGAACGCGCCCGGCACCCCGGCGAGCGGGATCACGATCCCGGCGAGGCTCATCCCGAGGATGCGGCCGCCGGAGCTCAGCACCGAGCCGAGCGCGAGGCCGTTGGACAGGTCCTCCTGCCCGACCACCTCGGCGCCGAACCGGCCGAGCGCGGGCGAGGTCAGCGCGGTCGCGACGCCGGAGACCAGCGTGATCGCGTACAGCCCTCCGGTGCCGCTCGGGTCCCCCGCCGCGATCACCGCGAGCAGGGCCGACAGCACCGCCTGGACCACCTGGCCCGCCGCCACGACGTACCGCGCGGGCAGCCGGTCGGCGATCACCCCGCCCCACGGCCCGATCAGCATCGTGGGCAGGGCCTGCAGGACGAGGCCGAGCCCGACGCTGGTCGCCGAGCCGGTGATCGACAGGATGAGCCAGTTCAGCGCGAGGACCTGCATCCACGTGCCGGTGATCGAGACGAAGTCCGCCACGGCCCACAGCCGGTAGTTGTGGTGGCGCAGCGAGCGCAGCATCACCGGGATAGCCAAGGTCTTCTCCCCCTAAAGGTCACACCAAGTGACCTCCAACGCCGGGTCTGCGGGAGGCGTTCCAAACCTGCGAAGTGTGCGAGATACATCACGTTTCCGCAGGTGAGCGCGGGGAAGGCGGGCGTCCCGCCGGATCCCCCGGCCCGCCGGGGCTAGGCTCGCCTTCGGCCGTCGGCGGGCGGGAAGATCACGAACGGAGTGGGACCGGGTGAGCGAGCGGGCGTTCTGGGTGGGCACGTACACCGGCGAGGCGGGCGCCGGCGCCGGGATCTACCGGGTGGCGCGGCGCTCCGACGGGACGCTGCGGGCGCCGGAGCTCGCGGCCGGGGCGGTGAGCCCGTCCTACCTGGCGGCGCAGCCCGGGAAGGGCGTCATCTACGCCGTGCGCGAGGAGGACGAGGGCGGTGTCGCCGCGTACGCGGTCGGGGGCGGGCGGCTGCGGGAGATCGGCCGGCGACCCGCGGGGGCGCTCCCGTGCCACCTGTCCGTGACGCCGGACGGCGGTCGCCTGGTCGCCGCCGACTACGGGTCCGGGACGGTCCGGGCCTACCCGCTGGCGGGCGACGGCGGGTTCGCCGGGGACGCCGCCGTGGCGGAGGGGCACGGCGCCGGGCCGCGCGCCGACCGGCAGGAGGGGCCGCACGCCCACATGTCCGCGCACGCCCCGGACGGGACGGTGCTCACGACCGACCTCGGCGCCGACCTCGTCCGCTCGTTCCGGATCGAGGGCGGCGCGCTGCGGCTCGCCGGGGAGACGCCGCTGCCGGCCGGGTACGGGCCGCGGCACCTGGCCGTCCACCCGGGCGGGTACGTGCACGTGCTGACCGAGCTGGCCGCGGCCGTGCTCGTGCTGCGGCCGGTGGACGGGTACACGCGGCTGGAGGTGGTCGCGGAGTCGCCCGCGACGGCCGGTCCGGCGGGCGGCACGGCCCAGGGCGCGGCGATCAAGCTCGGGGACGGCGGCCGGTACGTCTACACCTCCATGCGCGGCACGGACGTGGTGACGGCGCACCGGGTGCTGGACGGGGGCGCGGCGCTCGCGCCGGTCGCGGACGTCCCGTCGGGCGGGCACTGGCCCCGCGACCTGCACGTGGACGGCGAGTGGA
Source organism: Actinomadura sp. NPDC049382 (assembly GCF_040677125.1). Classification (NCBI taxonomy): domain Bacteria; kingdom Bacillati; phylum Actinomycetota; class Actinomycetes; order Streptosporangiales; family Thermomonosporaceae; genus Actinomadura; species Actinomadura sp. NPDC049382. Next base: position 30,132 of record NZ_JBFARO010000089.1, on the reverse strand, counting down.
TGCACGTGGCGAACGAGCGGGGCGGCACGATCGCGACCTTCCGCATCGGCGGCGACGGCGTCCCGGCGCCGGCCGGGACGCCCCTCGCCGTCCCCTCGCCCGTATGCGTGATCCCCGCCTGACGGGCGTTTCCCGGGTGGCCCCACGGGCACGTGCCGGTCAATAGACCGGACGATCCAGGAGCATCCCGACATGACGACGATCGCGACGACCAACCCGGCGACGGGCGAGGTCGAGAAGACCTTCGAGGCGTTCACCGACGCGGAGGTCGACCGCCGCATCGCGCGCGCGGCGGAGACCTTCGCCTCGTACCGCAGCACCCCGCCGGAGCGGCGCGCGGAGTGGATGAACGCGGCGGCGGACATCCTCGACCGGGAGTCCGAGCAGATCGGCGCCATGCTGACGACCGAGATGGGCAAGACGCTGAAGGCGGCCGGGGCGGAGGCGCAGAAGTGCGCGAAGGCGTGCCGGTACTACGCGGAGCACGCGGCGGAGTTCCTCGCCGACCGGCGGCCCGCCGCGCCGGGCGACGTCGGCGCGTCCGACGCCTACGTCCGCTACCAGCCGCTCGGCCCGGTGCTGGCGGTCATGCCGTGGAACTTCCCGCTGTGGCAGGTGATCAGGTTCGCGGCGCCGGGCCTGATGGCGGGGAACGTGGGGCTGCTGAAGCACTCCTCGAACGTCCCGCAGACGGCGCTGTTCCTGGAGGACCTGTTCCGCCGCGCCGGGTTTCCCGAGGGCGCTTTCCAGACGCTGCTGATCGGCTCGGCGAAGGTCGAGCGGGTGCTGCGCGACCCGCGGGTGAAGGCCGCGACGCTGACCGGCAGCGAGCCCGCCGGCCGGTCGGTCGCCGCGATCGCCGGGGACGAGGTCAAGCCGAGCGTGCTGGAGCTCGGCGGCAGCGACCCGTTCGTGGTGATGCCGTCCGCCGACATCGAGGCCGCGGCGCGCACGGCGGCGGAGTCGCGGTGCCTCAACAACGGGCAGAGCTGCATCTCGGCGAAGCGGTTCATCGTCGACATCGGCTGCGCCGACGAGTTCGAGCGGCTGTTCGTGGAGCACATGCGCGCGCAGAGGGTCGGCGACCCGATGGACGACTCCACCGACGTCGGCCCGCTCGTCAGCGAGCAGGGCCGCGCCGACGTGGAGGAACTCGTCGCGGACGCGGTGGAGAAGGGCGCGACGGTGCTGTGCGGCGGGCGGCGGCCCGAGGGGCCGGGCTGGTTCTACCCACCGACCGTGATCGGCGGGGTGACGCCCGAGATGCGGATGTACCACGAGGAGGTCTTCGGGCCGGTCGCGTCGCTGTTCCGGGTCCGCGGGGTGTCGGAGGCGGTGGAGGTCGCGAACGCGACGGGCTTCGGGCTCGGCTCGAACGCCTGGACCCGCGACGACACCGAGCGGGAGCGGTTCGTCCGCGAGCTGGACGCCGGGCAGGTGTTCGTCAACGGCAAGACGACGTCGTACCCGGAGCTGCCGTTCGGCGGGGTGAAGCGGTCCGGCTACGGCCGGGAGCTGTCGGCGGACGGCCTGCGCGCGTTCTGCAACGCCAAGACGGTCTGGGTCGGCTGACTCGGCGTCACAGCTCCACGTGCCGGCCCACGCCGGCCTCGCGGGCGCGTTCGACGATCACCGAGGCGGCGGCCGTGTCCTGCACGCCGATGCCGACGCTGTTGTAGAAGACGATGCCGGCGGCGTCCTCCCGGCCGGGGGCCAGACCCGCGACGATGGGCCCGAGCGGCCGCACCTCCTCCGGGCTGAGGTGCCCGGCGCGGACGGCGGCCACGACGGGACCGGCGTGGTCGAGCGCGGTCGGCACATCGTCCACGACGACGGCCGCGGCGCGGGTGAGGACGGCGTCGTCGACCTCCGCCCGGTCCGGCGCGAACGACCCGACGCTCAGCACCGTGCAGCCGGGATCGAGCCACGCGCCGAGCACGACCGGCTCGGCGCTGGTGGTGGCGGTGACGACGATCTGCGCGCCCTCCACCGCCTCCCGCACGGACGCCGCCCGCTCGACCGGCGCGCCCAGCTCGTCCGCCAGCTCGGCGGCGACGGTGCAGGTGTCGGGATGGCGGCACGCCACGGCCGTCCGGGCGATCGGGCGGACCGCCGCCATCGCGCGGACGTGCGCGCGGCCCTGGACGCCGCAGCCCGCCACCGCGAGCCGGGACGCGTCCGGCACCGCGAGGTGGTCGGCGGCCACCGCGCTCGCCGCCGCCGTCCGCAGCGTCGTGACGGCCTCGCCCTCGATGATCGCGACGGGCCGGCCGTCGACCGGGTCCTGCACGGTCACGAGCGCGGCGACGGTCGGCAGCCCGCGCGCCGCGTTGCCGGGGTGCACGCTGCCGAACTTGGCGACGGCGCCGGTGCCGGGCAGCCGGGACACGTAGCAGAACGCGACGTCGCCGTCCGGGCCGTCCAGCAGCAGCCGGGGCGCGAGCCGCGCCTCCCTGCGGCCGAGCGCGCCGAACGCGGCCCGCTGCGAGGCGATCGCCGCCGGGAGGTCGAAGACGGCGCGCACGTCGGCGGCGGACAGCAGCAGGACATCGGCCATGGGGTGATCTTCGCGAGCCCGCCGCCGCGCTGTCGAGGGCGGAAGGGCAAGCGGTTCTTATCGATCACTACATGAGATCGCATGCTCGGCCGACTCGACGGCCGTCCCGCGACGTTCCACGCTTTCACCATCCCGCACCGCGAGCGACGGAGAGGCGCCGATGACCCCACTGACACCGCGGGACCGCCGCCGGTTCCGCCTGCTCGCCGCCGCCGGCGCCGGCCTGCTGCTGGCCCCGCTCGCCGCGGCGTGCGGGTCGGACGATCCGGGCGGGTCCGGGCCCATCAAGATCGGCGTCCCGGCGCCGCTGAGCGGGGACTCCGCCTCCGCCGGGCAGGACATCCTCGCCGCCGCCAAGGTCGCCGCGGCCGAGATCAACAAGGCCGGCGGGGTGGACGGCCGGACGGTCGAGATCGTCGAGGCCGACGACCAGTGCAGCGCCCAGCAGGGCGCGCAGGCCGCGCAGAAGCTGCTGAACAGCGGGGTCGTCGCGGTCGCCGGCGGGTACTGCTCGGGCGCCGCGGTGCCGGCGATCCCGATCTACGGACGGCGGAGCGTCCCGTTCGTGATGGACGCCTCCACCAACCCGTCCCTCACCGACTCCGGCAAGGGCAAGGTGTTCCGCACCTGCGGGCGCGACGACAACCAGGGCACCGTCGCCGCGAAGTTCATGACCGGCGAGCTGCGCGCGCGCCGGATCGCGCTGCTGCACGACAACACCACCTACGCCAAGGGCCTCGCGGACGCGGCGGCGAACTCGGTGAAGCAGCTCGGCGGGCAGGTCGTCTACGCGGACGCGCTGCAGCCCGGCCAGTCCGACTACAGCCCCGTCCTCACCAAGATCGCCTCGACGCGGCCGGACGTGCTGTACTTCACCGGCTACTTCGCCGAGGCGGGGCTGCTGATGAAGCAGCGCCGGCAGCTCGGGCTGAAGTTCACGCTGATGGGCGGGGACGCGACGACCGACTCGACCGTCCTGAAGACGGCGGGCCGGGCCTCCGCCGGCTACATCGCCACGACCGCGCCGCTGGCCAAGGACCTGCCCGCCGCCGGGAAGTTCGTGTCCGCCTACAAGGCCGCGAACGGCGCCGACCCCGGGCCGTTCTCGGTGTACGAGTACGACGCGGTCAAGGTCGTCGCGAAGGCCATCGACGACGCCGGGTCGACCAAGGGCGCGGACATCACCGCCGCCCTCCACAAGATCAAGGACTTCCCCGGCATCACCGGGCCCATCACCTTCGACGACAAGGGCGACCGGACCGACCCGCTCTACATCACCGTCCGCGTCGACGACGGCGCGTTCACCGCCTACAAGAAGCTCGACAAGAGCGGCGCCACCTGGGTGGACGCCAAGACCTCGTGACGAGACCCCTGCCATGAGCGAGTTCGTCCAGTACCTGGTGAACGGGCTGACGATCGGGGCGTTCCTCGCGCTGATCGCGCTCGGCTACTCGATGATCTACGGGGTGGTCCGGCTGATCAACTTCGCGCACGGCGACGTGTTCATGATCGGCGCGTTCGCCGGGTTCGGGACGCTGACCACGCTCGGGGTGACCGGCGGGATGGCGCTGCCCGCCGTCCTCGCCGCCGTCGCGGTCGGCGCGCTGACCACCGGCGTCGTCGGCACCGGGATCGCCAGGGCCGCCTACGTCCCGCTGCTGTCGTCGCCGCGGCTGGCGCTGCTGATCTCCGCGATCGGGGTGTCGCTGGCGCTGGAGGAGGGCGTCAAGGTGCTGACCCACGCCCGGTTCAAGTCCTACCCGAACGCGCTGGACGGCGGGCAGATCCTCAGCGGCGCCGTCCGCGTCACCTACGGCCAACTCGCCCTCGTCGTGCTGTCGGTCGTGCTGATGGCGGCGCTGTGGATGTTCGTCACGCGGACCGTGACCGGGACGGCGATGCGCGCCCTCGCGATGGACCGCGACGCCGCCCGGCTCCAGGGCGTCAACGTCGAGCGGCTGATCCTCGCCACGTTCTTCGTCGGCTCGCTGCTCGCCGGCGCGGCGGGCGTCATGTACGGGCTCTACTACGTGCAGATCAGCTTCGGGATGGGGTTCCTCATCGGGCTGCGCGCGTTCACCGCCGCCGTGCTCGGCGGCATCGGGAACCTGCCGGGGACGATGGTCGCGGGCGTGGCGATCGGGCTCGTCCAGTCGTTCTCCGCCGGGTACGTCTCGTCCCGCTGGACGGACGTCATCATCTTCGGCCTGCTCATCGCGGTGCTGGCGCTGAGACCGACCGGCCTGTTCGGCGAGCGCGTCGTGGAGCGCGCATGAGGCGGCGCGCGGGCGCGGAGGCGGCGGCCCGGCACGGCGGCTGGGCACGGCACGGCGGTTGGGCACGGTACGGCGGCTGGCCGCTGCTGATCGTGCTGGCGCTCGCCGCCGGGCAGGTCCTGGACGACTACGCGCTGACCGTCGCCGGCACGATCCTCATCTACGCGATCCTCGGCCTCGGGATCAACATCGTCGTCGGGTACGCGGGGCTGCTCGACCTCGGGTTCGCGGCGTTCTTCGCGATCGGCGCCTACACGGCCGGGCTGCTGATGCTGAAGCTCGAATGGGACTTCTGGCTGACGCTGCCCGCCGCGATCGCCGCCGCCGCGGTCGCCGGCGTGGTGATCGGGTATCCGACGCTGCGGCTGCGCAGCGACTACCTCGCGATCGTCACGCTCGGCTTCGGCGAGATCATCCGGATCACCGTGGTGAACCTGGAGGTCACCGGCGGCCCGAACGGGCTGACCGGCATCCCGCCGGTGGCGGTCGGCGGCCGGGAGATCGTCCTGCCGCAGGACTTCTTCCACCTGGCCCTCGCGTTCTTCGCCGTGGTGCTGGCCGCGACGGCGCTGCTGGCGCGGACGCGGCTGGCGTTCGCGTGGCGGGCGATCCGGGCCGACGACACCGCCGCCGAGGCGGTCGGCGTCCCGGCCCGGCGGGTGAAGCTGCTCGCCTACGTGCTCGGCGCCATGACCGGGGCCGTGGCGGGCCCGCTGAACGCCGCGCAGCTCGGCACCGTGGACCCGTCCAGCTTCACGTTCCTCACCTCGCTGATGATCCTGCTCGTGGTGATCATCGGCGGGATGGGCAGCCGGCCCGGCGTCATGGTCGGCGCGGTCGTGATCGTCGCGCTGCCGGAGGTGCTGCGGACCGTCCAGGAGTACCGGGGGCTGTTCTTCGCGCTGCTGCTCATCGTGATCGTGATCCTGCGCCCGCAGGGCGTGTGGCCGTACCGGCCGCGCCGGCTCCGGCTCCCGGCGGAGGCGGGCCCGGCGCCGGAGGCGCCGTCCGCCGCCGGGACGCTGCTGGAGGTGGACGGCCTGACCCGGGCGTTCGGCGGCGTCACGGCGGTGGAGGGGCTCGCGCTCCGCGCGGACGCCGGGCAGGTGGTGAGCGTGATCGGCCCGAACGGCGCGGGCAAGACGACGGCGTTCAACTGCATCACCGGGATGATCCGGCCGTCCGCCGGGTCCGTGGTGCTGGCCGGGCGGAGCGTGCGGGGCCTGGCCCCGCACCGGGTCGCCGCCGCCGGGCTCGCCCGCACGTTCCAGAGCATCCGGCTGTTCGAGGAGATGACGGTCGCGGAGAACGTCCTCATCGGCCGGTTCGCCCGCGACCGCGGCCTGCTGCGCCCGCCGTCGCGCGCCGACCTGGAGGCGGTGCGGCGCTGCCTGGACTTCACCGGCCTGCTGGACGTCGCCGACCGCCCGGCGGGCGGGCTCCCCTACGGCGGCCGGCGCCGGCTGGAGATCGCGCGGGCCCTCGCCGCCGAGCCCCGCGTCCTGCTGCTGGACGAGCCCGCGGCGGGCGCGAACCCGACCGAGAAGCGGGCGCTGATGGAGCTGATCGCCCGCATCGGCGCCCTTGGCACGGCGGTGGTGCTGATCGAGCACGACGTCGCGCTGGTCATGTCGATCTCCGACCGGGTGACGGTGCTGGAGCACGGCCGGGCCATCGCCGCCGGACCGCCCGCCGAGATCCGCGCGGACCCCCGGGTCATCGCCGCCTACCTCGGCGTCCCGGACGACCCGGAGACCGACCTCGTCACGGAGGTGCTGCGATGACGCTCCTGCGGGTGAGCGGCCTGCACAGCCGGTACGGGGCGGTGGAGGCGCTGGCGGGCGTCTCGTTCGAGGTCGGCGAGGGCGAGATCGTCGCGCTGCTCGGCAGCAACGGCGCCGGGAAGACCACCGCGCTGCGGACGGTCACGGGCCTGCACCGGGCCCGGTCGGGGCGCGTCGAGTTCGGCGGGCGGGACGTCACCAGGCTCGCCGCGCACCGGATCGTCGCGGCCGGGCTCGGGCACGTCCCGGAGGGCCGGCGGGTGTTCCCGGCGCTGAACGTCGCGGAGAACCTGCTGCTCGGCGGCTACCTGCGGCGCCGTGACCGGGCGGCGGTCGCGGCCCGCCGCGAGGAGGTGTACGCGATGTTCCCGCGCCTCGGCGAGCGGCGCGGGCAGCTCGCCGGGCTGCTGTCGGGCGGCGAGCAGCAGATGCTCGCGATCGGCCGGGCGCTGATGCTGCGGCCCCGGCTGCTGGCGCTGGACGAGCCGACGATGGGGCTGGCGCCGCAGACGGCGCAGCAGGTGCTGCGGGTCGTCCGGGACATCCGCGACCAGGGCACCACGATCCTGATCGTGGAGCAGAACGCGCACCAGACGCTGCGGCTCGCCGACCGCGCCTACGTCCTGGAGACCGGCCGGATCGTGCTCGACGGCCCGGCCTCGACGCTGGCGCGGGACGACCGGGTGAAGGCCGCCTACCTCGGCGGCGACCCGGTCATCGAGCCGACCTGACGAGGGCCTCGGCCGCGTCCTCGATCGCCTGCTCCGACAGCAGGACATGGGCCGCGGCGCCGCCCAGCGGGATGAAGCTGTCCTCGCTCGCGACCCTGGCCGCGCGCCCCTCGAACCCGGCGTCGGCGAGCGCCGCGAGGACGCCCTCGGAGACGCCGCCGGTGCGGCGCGTCTCGTCCGCGACCAGGACGGCTCCGGTGGCGCGCGCCTCGCGGAGCAGGTCCGCGACGGGCAGCGGGGCCAGCCACCGCAGGTCGAGCACCCGGCACGCCACGCCCCGGGCCGCGAGGCGCCGCGCGGCCCTCAGGCTCATCCGGACGCCGTTGGCGAACGTGGCGATGGTGAGGTCGCGGCCGTCCCCGTAGGTGCGGGCGCGGCCGAGCGGGACCGTCCCGCCGGCGGGGGCGAGCCAGCCGCCGTCGCCGTCCTCGTGCAGGTCGCGGACGTGGTAGAGCGCGATCGGCTCCAGCACGGCGCACACCCGGCCGTCCCGCTCGGCGGCGTCCGCGCAGGCGCGCAGCATCCCGGCGGCGTCGTCGGGCCGGGCGGGCGAGGCGATCACGAGGCCGGGGACGTCGCGGAGCGCGGCGACCGCGTTGTCGTTGTGGAAGTGGCCGCCGAACCCCTTCTGGTAGGCGTAGCCGGCGATCCGCACGACCATCGGGTTGCGGTACCGCCCGGACGAGAAGAACGGCAGCGTCGCCGCCTCGCCGCGGAGCTGGTCGGCGGCGTTGTGCAGGTACGCGAGGTACTGGATCTCCGGGACCGGCAGCATCCCGGCGAGTCCGAAGCCGAGCGCGAGGCCGAGGACCGACTGCTCGTCGAGGATCGTGTCGAACACCCGGGCCGCTCCCGCCCGCTTCATGAGCCCGCGCGTGACGCCGTAGACGCCGCCTTTGCGCGCGACGTCCTCGCCGAAGACGACCAGGCCCGGCCGCTCATCCAGCAGCGCGGCGAGCGTCCGGTTGATCGCCTGCGCCACCGTCACCGGCTCCCCTGCGGGGGGCCGCTCGCTCTGGGAGGGACCAGCGGTTCGGAGCGGTGCCATCACTTCGGCGGCGGACGAGAGGCGGGGCGCGTCGGCGGCCTTCTCCGCCAAGGCCATGACCTCGGCGCGCTTGGCCTCGTAAAGGTCGATGATCCCGGCGGGCGTCGCCGCTCCCAGGTCGACGAGGAGCCGCGCGGTCGCCAGGAGGGGGTCGCGGTCGAGGTCGGCGGCCAGTTCGGCGGGCGTCCGGTAGGACGACTCGACGTCGGAGCCGGCGTGGCCCATCAGCCGGACGGTGCGCAGGTGCAGGAACGCCGGACGGCGGTGCTCGCGCACGTACGCGGCGGCCTCGGCGGAGACGGCGAAGGCGTCGGCGAGGTCGCAGCCGTCGGCGTGGAAGTAGGCGAGGCCGGGGCGCGAGCCGTAGGCGGCGTGGATCCAGCCGGGAGCCGTGCGGACGCTGATGCCGAGGCCGTTGTCCTCGCAGACGAGGAGGAGCGGCAGCGGCAGCCCCTGGAACGCGCAGTTCACGGCCGCGTTGACGGCGCCCGCGGCGGTGGAGTGGTTGGCGGACGCGTCCCCGAAGCTGCACACGACGACGGCGTCGCGCGGCCACGGCGTCCCGAGGCCGAGGCGCGCGGCGCGTTCGACCGCGAACGCCAGGCCGAGCGCGCGCGGGAGGTGCGAGGCGATCGTGGACGTCTGCGGGATGACGTTCAGCGGGCGGCTGCCGAACACCTTGTGCCGTCCGCTGGCGATGGGCTCCTCGGCGGCGGCGACCACGCCGAGGAGCACGTCCCAGAGCGGAGTCTGGCCGGGGACCTGGCGTGCCCGCTCCAGGAAGAACGCACCGGACCGGTAGTGCAGCAGCGCCGGGTCGCCGGGGCGCAGCGCGGCGGCGACGGCGGCGTTGCCCTCGTGCCCGGACGAGCCGATCGTGTAGAAGCCGCTGCCCCGCGCCTGGAGCCACCGGGCCGCCAGGTCCAGGTGGCGGCTGCCGAGCTGGGCGTCGAACAGCTCCAGGCACCGGGCACCGCTCAGCGGGCCGGGCGCGGCGGGCGCCCCGGACGGCGCCAGGGACGCGGCCGCCTCCAGGAAGTGCGCGTCGGCGGGTTCGGGCATGCGTCGAGCATCGGCCCGGACGGCCCGCGAGCCCAGGCCCGCGAGCCCGCGAACCGGTTGGGACTTGGCCAAGGATCGCTTACCGCGCCCGCCCGGCGAGAGGCTCAGCCGGGCTTGGCCTCGCGGTAAGGAAGCCGCGCTCTGCCCGATCTTGGCGCGGCGCGGCGGCCCGTTCACGCTGGGACCGTGCTCTCCTCCGTCATCGGCGGCGCCCGGATCCCGGCGGGCCCGCGCGTGTACCGCTCCACCGACCCGTCCCGCACGTCCGAGACGGTCGCCGAGGTGTCCCTGGCGGACGCGGCCGACCTCGTCCGCGCCTGCCGCGCCGCCCGCGCCGCGCAGGACGCCTGGCGGGACGTGCCGCCGCCCGTCCGCGGGCAGGCCGTCGCCGCGCTCGGCCGGCTGGTCGAGGCCAACAAGGCGGCGCTGGCCCGCGTCGTCGTCCGCGAGGTCGGCAAGCCGTACGCCGAGGCCCTCGGCGAGGTCCAGGAGATCGCCGACACCTGCGCGTTCTTCCTCGGCGAGGGGCGGCGGCTGTACGGGCAGACCGTCCCGTCGGAGATGCCGGACAAGCAGCTGTTCACGTTCCGCGACCCGGTCGGCGTCGTCGCCGTCGTGACGGCCGGGAACTTCCCGGTCGCGGTGCCGTCCTGGTACATCGTCCCGGCGCTGCTCTGCGGGAACACGGTCGTATGGAAGCCCGCGGAGTACGCGGCGGCGTGCGCCGAGGCGTTCTCCGCGCTGCTCGCGCACGCCGGGCTCCCGGACGGCGTGCTCAACGTCGTGTACGCCGACGGCCCCGAGACGTTCGCCGGGCTGGAGCAGGCGCTGGGCGAGGGGCTCGTCGGCAAGGTCGGCTTCACCGGCTCCACGGAGGTCGGGTCGCGGATCGGGGAGCTGTGCGGGCGCCACCTCCAGACGCCGTGCCTGGAGCTCGGCGGCAAGAACCCGATGGTCGTCACCGAGGACGCGGACCTCCCGCTCGCCGTCGAGGGCGCGCTGTTCTCCGGGTTCGGGACGGCGGGGCAGCGGTGCACGTCCCTCGGCACGGCGATCGTCCACGAGTCGGTGCACGGCGAGTTCGTCCGGCTGCTGGACGCGGCGGTGCGGGCCGCGACCGTCGGCGACCCGGCGGGCGACGTGCTGTACGGCCCGCTGATCAGCGAGCGGTTCGCCGACGGGTTCGAGAAGACCCTCGGCTGGATCGGGCCTGGCCACACCCTGTACGGCTCGACCGGCACCGGGCGGATCACGGCGGCGAACCCGCGCGCGGGCTTCACCGGTGACGCCGCCGCGGGCCTGTACTACCACCCGGTGGTGGCGGACGGGGTCGGCCCCGGCGACGAGCTGTTCATGAACGAGACCTTCGGCCCGATCGTCGGCGTGGCGTCCTACCGCACGCTCGACGAGGCGATCGAGCTGGCGAACGCGCCCGGCTACGGCCTGTCCGCGTCCGTCTACACGACCGACCCGGCGAAGGTGTTCGCGTTCCGGCGGCGGATCTCGGCGGGGATGGTGAGCGTCAACAACTCCACGTCCGGCGCGGAGGCGCACCTGCCGTTCGGCGGGAACGGGCGCTCGGGCAACGGCAGCCGCCAGTCGGGCGCCTGGGTGCTGGACCAGTTCACCCGCTGGCAGTCGATGAACTGGGACTACTCGGGACGGCTGCAGAAGGCGCAGATGGACGTCGTGGAGATCGAGCCCGACCTCGGGTTCCGGCTCTAGGGGCGGCGCGTGGAGACCGAAGCGGAGGTCGTCGTCATCGGCGGCGGCGTGATGGGCACGAGCATCGCGTTCCACCTCGCCGAGGCGGGCGTGCGGGGCGTGGTGCTCGTGGAGCGGGACGAGCTGGGCTCCGGTTCGACGTGCAAGGCGGCGGGCGGGGTGCGGGCGCAGTTCTCCGACGAGGTCAACGTCCGGCTCGGCGCGCGCAGCCTGGAGGCGTTCGCCCGGTTCGGCGAACGCCCCGGCCAGGAGATCGACCTGCACCGGGTCGGGTACCTGTTCCTGCTGTCGCGGCCGGAGGACGTCGCGTCGTTCGAGCGCGGCGTCGCCCTCCAGAACGAGCTGGGCGTGCCCAGCCGCATGATCTCGGTCGCGGAGGCCCGCCGGCTGTCCCCGCTGATCAGCGCGGACGGGCTGCTGGCCGCCGCGTTCTCCCCCGACGACGGGCACTGCACGCCCGAGTCGGTCGTGCTCGGCTACGCGACCGGCGCGCGGCGGCACGGCGCGGCGATCCGCACGCACTGCGAGGTCCTCGGCATCGAGGCGGACGGCGGCGAGGTCACGGCGGTCGAGACGTCGCGGGGCCGCATCGCGACGTCCGCGGTCGTCTGCGCGGCCGGGCCCTGGTCGGCGGCGGTCGGCGCGATGGCGGGCGTCGCGCTGCCGGTGGAGCCGCTGCGGCGGCAGATCGTGTTCACCGAGCCGATGCCCGGCCTGCCGCGCCCGGTGCCGATGACGATCGACTTCGCCACCTCGTTCTACTTCCACGCCGAGGGCGCGGGGCTGATGCTCGGGATGTCGGACCCGGAGGAGACGCCGGGGTTCCGGCTCGGCCGCTCCGACGCGTGGCTGCCCCGGCTCACCGCGGCGATCGGCGCCCGCGCGCCCCGGCTCCTCGACGTCGGGCTGACCGGCGGCTGGGCGGGCCTCTACGAGGTCACCCCCGACCACAACGCGCTCATCGGCGAGGACGAGCACGTGTCCCGGTTCCTGTACGCGACGGGCTTCTCCGGCCACGGGTTCCTCCAGGGGCCGGCGGTCGGCGAGGTCGTCCGCGACCTGTACCTCGGCCGCGCGCCCTTCACCGACGTCTCCCCCCTGCACGCCGCGCGGTTCGCCGGCGACGCCCTCCGCCCGGAGGCCAACCGTGTCTGACGTGCTCGCGCTGATGGACGAATGGGGCCCCGAACGCGTCGTGTGCGTGTCCGACACCCGCACCGGGATGCGGGGCGTCCTCGTCATCGACAACACTGCCCGCGGGATGGGCAAGGGCGGCATGCGGATGAGCCCGGCGGTGACGGTCGCCGAGGTGGCGCGGCTGGCGCGCGTCATGACCTACAAGTGGGCGGGCGCCGACCTGTTCTTCGGCGGCGCGAAGGCCGGGATCATGGCCGACCCGGCGGCGCCCGACCGGGAGGCGGTGCTGCGGTCGTTCGTCCGCGCGCTGGCGCGGGAGATCCCGAGCCGGTACGTGGCGGGGCTCGACATGGGGCTCACCGAGCGGGACGCGGCGGTCGTCCAGGACGAGCTGGGCGACCGGGGCGCGGCGGTCGGCACCCCGCACGCCCTCGGCGGGATGCCCTACGACGAGCTCGGCGTCACCGGGTTCGGGGTCGCGGAGGCCGCCGACGCCGCCGCCCGGCACGCCGGGACGCCGCTGCGCGGCGCCCGCGCCGTGGTGCAGGGCTTCGGCGCCGTCGGGCACGCGGTGGCCAAGCGGCTGGACGAGCTGGGCGCGGCCGTCGTCGCGGTCTCGACGGTGCACGGCGCCCTGCACGACCCCGACGGCCTCGACGTCGGCCGGCTCCTGGCCCTGCGGGCGGAGGCGGGCGACGCGGCGGTGAAGGAGTACGGCGGCGGGCGGCTCCTGGACGTCGGCGCCGAGCTCCGCCTCCCCGCCGACGTCCTCGTCCCGGCCGCGCTGCAGGACGTCATCGACGCGCGCACCGCCGCGGACGTCCGGGCGAAGATCGTGGTGGAGGGCGCGAACCTGCCCACCGGCCCGGCCGCGCAGCGGGTCCTCGCCGCGCGCGGGATCACCGTCGTGCCCGACTTCGTGGCGAACGCGGGCGGGGTCGTCGCGGCCGGGTTCGCGATGGACGCCCGGTACTCCGCGTTCCGCCCCGACCCCGGCGCGGTGTTCGCGGCGGTCTCGGCGAAGATGCGGGAGAACACCGCGACGGTGCTCGCCGCCGCGCACGCGCACGGCACGACCACGCACGAGGCGGCGGTCGCGCTCGCGCAGGAGCGGGTCCGGGCCGCGATGGAGCTCAAGGGCCGGTGGCCCCGCTGATCTCCGCCTCGACGGAGCGGGCGACCTCGGTGAGGCCGCGCATGGCGTCCTTGACCAGCGGGTTGGTGTTGCTGGAGCGGCGCAGCACCGTCACGTGCCGGCGCGGGGCGCGGCGGCTGAGGCGCAGCATCCGCAGCCCCGGCGCGGGCACGCAGCCGAGCGCCGGGACGAGCGCGATGCCGAGGCCGCAGCCGACGAGCCCGCACACCACCGCGTAGTCGTTGCTGCGGAAGGCGATGTTGGGCGTGAACCCGGCGGTGCCGCACAGCCGCAGCAGCGCCCGCGCGCCGAAGCTGTCCGGGCGGCTCGCGATCCACGTCTCCGACCGCAGGTCCCGCAGCCGGACGGTCCGGCCGCCGGCGAGGGGGTGGTCGCCGGGCATGCACAGCACGAGGTTCTCGTCCATCACCGGCGTCTCCACGACCTGGTCGGGCCAGGTGCGCGGGAGCAGGTCGTACCGGTAGACGAGCTGGAGGTCGAGGTCGCCGTCGAGCAGTTCGGGCAGCAGCTCGTCCGGTTCGCCCTCCGACAGGGTGATCTCGATGCCGGGCCGGACCCGGGACAGCTCCGCCAGCACCCGCGGCAGGATGCGGGCGCTGGCGGTCGGGAAGCTGCCGAGCTGCAGCGCGCCGCGCTCGCCGCTGGCGACGGTGCGCAGCTCCCGCTCCAGCGTGGCGAGCGCCGACAGGACGTCGTTGCCCTTGCTGACCAGCAGGAACGCCGCGCTGGTCGGCCGGACGCTGCGGGCCCGGCGCTCGAACAGCACCAGGCCGCAGGCCCGCTCCAGCGCGGCGACCTGCTGGGACACGGCGGACGCGGTGTAGCCGAGGTTGCGGGCGGCGTCCGCGAAGGACCCGGTGCGGACGACCTCGCGCACCGTCTGGATGTGCAGGGGACTGATCATGGGCGCACCCCGTTCAGCTCCGTGTGAGCGTCGCCCCCGCCGACTCCTCCCGACCGTGTTATCCCCCTGGGGGGCGGCCCCCAGACCCCCGATGGTGACCGACCGCCGCCTTCCGCTCCGCCGGCGCTCCGTTCCAGGCGCCGGTCAGTCGTGTTTGGGCCTCTTGGCGACCAGCGTGAGCACGTCGTACTTGGCGACCGAGGCGCCCTCCTGGTTGGTGACGTCGGTGTCCCAGCGGACCTCGCCGTACTCGGCGCCCTCGCGCGGGCTGATCTGCTTGGCGGTGAGGGTGACGGTCAGCTCGTCGCCCGGCTTGACGGGGGTGAGGAAGCGCAGCCGCTCCAGGCCGTAGTTGGCGAGGACGGGGCCCGGCGCCGGCTCCACGAACAGCCCGGCCGCGAACGACACGACGAGGTACCCGTGCGCGACCCGGCCGCCGAAGAACGGGTTGGCCTTCGCGGCCTCCTCGTCGGTGTGGGCGTAGAAGGTGTCGCCGGTGAACTCGGCGAAGTGCTCGACGTCGTCGAGGGTGACGGTGCGGGGGCCGCCGACGGCGGTGTCGCCGACGCGCAGGTCCTCCAGGTACTTGCGGAACGGGTGCTCGTCGGTGACGGTGCGGTCGGTGCCGGGGACCCAGCGCCCGGTGATCGAGGTGAGCATCGCCGGGCCGGACTGGAGCGCGGTGCGCCGCATGTGGTGCACGACCCCGCGGATCCCGCCCAGCTCCTCGCCGCCCCCGGCGCGGCCGGGGCCGCCGTGGACGAGCGGCGGCAGCGGCGACCCGTGCCCGGTGGACTCCTTCGCGTCCTCGGCGTTCAGCACGAGCAGCCGCCCGTGCCAGGGCGCGAGGCCGAGGACGACGTCCCGGGCGAACTCCGCGTCGGCGGTGACCACCGACCCGGCGAGGCTGCCGCGGCCGCGCGCCGCCAGCTCGACCGCCGCCTCGGCGCCCTCGTACGGCAGCAGGGTGCTGACCGGCCCGAACGCCTCCACCTCGTGCGGCTCGGCGCGGCCGGTGTCGTCGGCGCGCAGCAGCACCGGGGACAGGAACGCGCCGCGCTCGGCGTCGGCGCCGACGACGTCGACGTGCTCCGGGTCGCCGAAGACGGTGCGGCCGGCGTCCATGAGGGCCTTCAGGGACCGCCGCACCTCCTCGCGCTGGTCGAGGGTGGCGAGGGCGCCCATCCGCACGTCCGGGTCGGCCGGGTTCCCGACCGTGACCTTCGCGAGCCGGTCGCGGACGGCCTCGGCCACGTCGTCGATGAGCGCGGCGGGGACGAGCGCGCGCCGGATGGCCGTGCACTTCTGGCCCGCCTTCACCGTCATCTCGGTGACGAGCTGGTCGGCGAACAGGTCGAACTCGCGGGTGCCGGGCGCCGCGTCCGGTCCGAGGATCGAGCAGTTCAGCGAGTCGGCCTCGGCGGTGAACCGCACCGAGTTGCCGACGATCGCGGGGTGGGTGCGCAGCAGCCGCGCGGTGGCCGCCGATCCGGTGAACGCGACGAGGTCCTGCTCGGTGAGGTGGTCGAGGAGGTCGCGCGGGGCGCCGCAGACCAGCTGCACCGCGCCCTCCGGCAGGATGCCGGACTCCACGACCAGCTCGATCAGCCGGGCGGTCAGGTAGGCGGTCTGGCTCGCCGGCTTGACCAGGCTCGGCACCCCGGCGAGGAACGCGGGCGCGAGCTTCTCCAGCGGCCCCCACACCGGGAAGTTGAAGGCGTTGATCTGCACCGCGACGCCGCGCGACGGGGTGCACAGGTGCTGGCCGACGAACGTGCCGCCCTTGCCGAGCGGTTCGACGTCGCCCTCGATCAGCACCTTGTCGTTCGGCAGCTCGCGCTTGCCCCGGCTGGCGTAGGCGAACAGGACGCCGATGCCGCCGTCCACGTCGAACCTCGCGTCGTTCAAGGTGGCGCCCGTCCGGGCCGACAACCCGTACAGCTCCTCGCGGTGCTCGCGAAGATGGGACGCCAGCGCCTTCAGCAGGGCGGCGCGCTGGTGGAACGTCAGCTCCCTCAGCACCGGGCCGCCGACCGCCCGCCCGTACTCCAGCGCTGCGCCCATGTCGACGCCCGCCGACGAGATCCGGGCGACCTCCTCGCCCGTGACGGCGTCGTGCAGCGGCGCCCCCTCGTCCTCCGGAGCACGCCATGAACCCGACACATAACTGCGCAGCACGACCACCGGGACCTCCTCGTCCATATCTCTGAGTCTTCTTGCCACCTACGAGCCTCGTTCACGCGTCGCAGAGATGACAGCCGAGAGCCGTTCCGTTTGTGTACTCGTGGGCGTTGTGAGGTGAATCAGAGGAACAATTCTTGTGGATCTGTTCCCCGGTTCACTACGCTGCCCCGCATGCCGCCGCACACCCGGATCACCGCCGAGCTGACCGCGCTGCGGGCCGCCGCCCGCGCCGGGATGATCGGCCCGATGCCGCCGCGCGCCCTCGCCGCGACGGCGCGCGCCATGCGCGCCTACGGGCCGCTCGGCGCCGCCACGGCGGTGCCCGCGCACCGCTTCCCCGGCCGGACCGGGCTGGTCGACGACCGCGGGAGCCTCACCTTCGGCGAGCTGGAGCACCGCTGCAACGCCCTCGCGAACGCCCTGCTCGCGCGCGGCACCGGCCCGGGGAGCACCGTCGGCATCCTGTGCCGCAACCACCGCGGCCTGCTGGAGGCGATGTCGGGCGCGGCGAAGACGGGCGCGTCCGTCCTGTTCCTCAACACCGACTTCGCCGCCCCGCAGCTCCGCGACGCGATGGCGCGCGAGGGCGTCACGGTCCTGCTGCACGACGACGAGTTCGCCCCGCTCGTGGACGGCCTGGACCTGCCGTGCTTCAGCGAGTCCGCCATGGAGGACCTCATCGGCGGCGCGGACGGGACGCCGCCGCCCGCCCCGTCCCGGCACGGCTCCATGGTCATCCTCACCAGCGGCACGTCGGGCCGGCCCAAGGGCGCCCCGCGCGCCCAGCCGCGGTCGCTGGCGCTGCCCGGCGGGATCCTGTCGAAGGTGCCGTTCCGCGCCGGGGAGTCGATGTTCGTCGGCCCGCCCCTGTTCCACGGGCTCGGCCTCACCTCGGCCCTCCTCGCGCTGGGGCTCGGGTCCACGCTGGTGCTGCGCCGCCGCTTCGACGCCGAGCAGGTGCTGGACGACCTGGAGGAGCACGGCTGCACCTCGTTCGTCGCCGTGCCGGTGATGCTCAGCCGCCTCCTGGCCGTGCCCGGCCTGCAGACCCGCGACCTGTCCCGGCTCAAGGTGATCATGACGGGCGGGGCGCGGCTGGACGCCGGGCTCGGCGGCCGCGTCCTCGCCGCGTTCGGGCCGTCCCTCTACAACTTCTACGGCTCCACCGAGGCGTCCTGCATCACGATCGCCACCCCCGACGACCTGGCCGCCGCGCCCGGCTGCGTCGGGCGCCCGCCCGCCGGCACGCGGGTCGCGGTCCTCGGCGCCGACGGCCGGCCCGTCCCGCCGGGCGCCGTCGGCCGGATCTTCGTCGACACCCCCGCCCGGTTCGGCGGCTACACCGGGGGCGGCGGCAAGGAGGAGGTCGGCGGGCTGATGGCCGTCGGCGACCTCGGGCACCTCGACGCCGCCGGCCGGCTGCACGTCGACGGCCGCGCCGACGACGTGATCGTGTCGGGCGGCGAGAACGTCCACCCGGGCGAGGTCGAGGACCTGCTCGCCGCGCACCCCGGCGTCGACGAGGCCGCGGTCGTCGGCGTCCCCGACGCCGAGTTCGGGCAGCGGCTGCGCGCCTACGTGGTGGCCCGCGGCCTCACCGAGGACGACCTCAGGGCCCACGTCGCCGCGAACCTCGCCCGCCACAAGGTCCCGCGCGAGGTGGTGTTCCTGGACGCCCTCCCCCGCAACCCGGCGGGCAAGGTCGTCAAGCGGGCCCTGGGATAATCGTCACCATGACTTATACGGCCGACGGCGGACGATACGAGCGGATTCCCTACCGGCGGTGCGGGCGCAGCGGTCTGCGGCTCCCCGCCATCTCGCTGGGGCTGTGGCACAACTTCGGCGACGACCGCCCCCTGGACGTCCAGCGGGCCATCCTGCGGCGCGCCTTCGACCTCGGCGTGACGCACTTCGACCTGGCGAACAACTACGGGCCGCCGTACGGGTCCGCCGAGACCAACTTCGGCCGGATCCTGCGCGAGGACCTCGCGCCGTACCGGGACGAGATCATCATCTCGACGAAGGCCGGCTACGACATGTGGCCCGGCCCCTACGGCGAGTGGGGGTCGCGCAAGTACCTGCTCGCGAGCCTCGACCAGTCGCTGCGCCGGATGGGCGTCGACTACGTGGACATCTTCTACAGCCACCGGTTCGACCCGGAGACGCCGCTGGAGGAGACGATGGGGGCGCTGGACCGGGCCGTCCGGTCCGGGAAGGCGCTGTACGCGGGCATCTCGTCCTACTCCCCCGAGCGCACGGCCGAGGCCGCCGCGATCCTGCGGGAGATGGGCACGCCGCTGCTGATCCACCAGCCGTCCTACTCGATGCTCAACCGCTGGATCGAGGGCGGGCTGCTCGACACGCTCGGCCGCGAGGGCGTCGGCTGCATCGCGTTCTCGCCGCTCGCGCAGGGCATGCTGACCGACAAGTACCTCGACGGGATCCCGGAGGGGTCGCGGGCCAGCCGGGGCACCTCGTTCGACGCCGGGCTGCTCAGCGAGGAGAACCTGCGGCACGTCCGGACGCTGAACGAGATCGCGAAGGGCCGCGGGCAGTCCCTCGCCCAGCTGGCGCTGGCCTGGTCGCTGCGGGACGGGCGGGTCACCTCCGCGCTGATCGGCGCGAGCAGCGTCCGGCAGCTGGAGGAGAACCTCGCCGCCCTGGACCGGCTCGACTTCACCGCGGACGAGCTGGCCGCGATCGACCGGGACGCCGTCGAGGCGGGCATCAACATCTGGGCGCAGTCCAGCGCCCACTGAGCGGCGCCCGCCGGGCGGGCCGGCGATCATGGTCCGGGCGCATCGACGCGCCTGGACCGGGCACGACCAGCCCATGGAAGAGATGATGCTGCGGAGCACCGCGTTCAACGACCACACGCTCATGCCGTCGGAATACTCGCACGACAGGGGGGACGTCTCGCCCCCGCTGGAGTGGTCGGAGCCCCCCGAGGAGGTCGTGGAGCTCGCGCTCGCCTGCGAGGACCCGGACGCCCCCGCCGGCACGTTCGCGCACTGGCTGCTCGCCGGGATCGACCCGGTGACGACCGGCCTGGAGGCCGGGGAGCGGCCCACCGGAGCCGTCGCCGGCCGCAACGACTACGGCACCGCCGGGTACGGCGGGCCGAAGCCGCCGGCCGGCGACGACCCGCACCGGTACTTCTTCCGGCTCTACGGGCTGTCGGAGCCGTCCGGGCTCCGCGCGGGGTTCACCGCGGAGGACCTGCGGGACGCCCTGCAGGAGAAGGTCGTGGCGGCGGGGACGCTCGTCGGCACGTTCGTGCGGTGACGCCGTGGGCACCCCCGATCGGCGGGACCCCGGTGAGGAGCCCGAGGAGGAGCCCGGCCGGGACGAGTACGAGCCGTACGGCCCCGAATGGCGCGGGCCCGGGTCGCACGGGCCCTACCCGCACGAGCAGCCGCGCGGCAGCGAGCCGCTGAACGCGCGCAGCCCGCTGCGGCTGCGGGCGATCCTGTCCGGCATCGCGCTGGTCGTCGCGGTCGCCGCCGCGATCCTGTTCGCGCTCGGGGCGCAGGCCGACGGCGACGGGGACTGGGCCGCCGCCGGGATCTGCGCGGCCGTCGCCGTCATCGCCGCGATCGACCTCGTGGTGATCGCCCGGCGCGCCCGGTCCTGACCCGCGCCCGGCCCTCTCCGGCGCGGTCAGTGCCCGTGCTCGGCGGCCTCCGGGTGGGCGAGCAGCCAGCCGATCCGCTCCCGGCTCTCCTCGTCGGTCGGCGTGTAGGCGACCAGCCGCGCACCGGGCGCGGCGCTGAGCTCCATGGCGGTGGTGCGGGTCCTGATCTCCCCGGCGACGGCGCGGTGCCGGAACACCTTCAGGGCCGAGTGCGCCAGGGCGACGTCGTGGGAGGCCCACAGCCGCGCGAACTCCGGGCTGACCCCCTGCAGCCGCCGGACCAGCTCCTTCCAGCCGGGCTCGTCGAGGTGGCGGCTGTAGCGGTGCCGGAACGTCGCGACGAGCCCGGGCGCCGTCTCCGCCACGTTCGCGACCGGGTTGCAGCACGGCGGCAGCGTGAACGACAGCCACATCGTGTTCCGCTCGCACGGCCGCGCGGTCACGACGGCCGGGAAGATCGCCGCGTAGGCGTCGTTCCAGGCGAGGATGTCGCAGCGGCCGTTGGCGACCGAGGCGGGCATGGGCGACAGGGCGTCCAGGATCGCCTGGACGTCCTCGGGCAGGGCGTCGGCGTCCTCCTCCGCCCCGGCCTCGGGGACGTCGGCGAGCCGGTACAGGTGCTCGCGCTCGGCGCCGTCGAGGCGCAGCGTGCGGGCCACCGCGTCCAGCACCTGCGTGCTCGCGTTGATGGGGCGGCCCTGCTCCAGCCACGTGTACCAGGTCACGCCGACCCCGGCGAGCTGCGCGACCTCCTCGCGGCGCAGGCCGGGGGTGCGGCGCCGGGGCCCGGGCGGCATGCCCACGTCCTCCGGCGTGATCCGCGCCCGCCGGCTGCGCAGGAACGCCGCCAGCTCGGTGCGTCGGCGGGGCCGCGCCCGGCCGCGTGCGGGGGCGGCGGGCCCGCGGGCCGTCGTCTCCGTGCTCGTCATCGTCACGTCCCCCAGACTGCCTCCGGCGCGCGGCCCGTTCCAGGTGCTGTCAGTACCAGTATCGGCAGGCTCTCGTTACCGGTACCGGCACGGGCCCACGCTTGCACACATGACACAGACAACCGATCTGCGGGGAGTTGTTCCCGAACGGGGGTCGCGGACCGGATCCGGCGGCGCGCTGCTCGCCGTCATCCTGCTCGGCCAGTTCATGGGGATCCTCGACGCGAGCATCGTCAACGTCGCGCTCCCGACGATGCGCACGGAACTGCACGCCTCCGGGGCTGGGCTGCAGCTCGTCGTCGCCGGGTTCATCGTCTCCTACGCCGTCCTCCTCATCACCGGGGCGCGGCTCGGCGCGCTCGGCGGCCACCGCCGCATGTTCCAGCTCGGCCTCGCCGGGTTCACGGCCGCGTCGCTGGCGTGCGGGCTGGCGCCGTCCACCGGGTGGCTCGTGGCGTTCCGGTTCCTGCAGGGCGCCACCGCCGCGCTGCTGACGCCGCAGGTGATGTCGATGATCCAGCGGAACTTCAGCGGCGCCGCGCGGGCCCGCGCGCTCGGCTACTACTCCGCCGTGATCGCGGGCGGCGTCGTGGTCGGGCAGGCGGCCGGGGGCCTGCTGGTCAGCGCCGACCTGTTCGGCACCGGCTGGCGGGGCGTCTTCCTGGTCAACGTGCCGATCGGGGTGGCGCTGCTGCTCGCCGGGCCGCGCGTGCTGCCCCGCGACGAGGCGCGGTCCGGCGCGGGGACGCGCGGGCGGCTGGACCTGCCGGGGCTGGTGACCCTCGCCGCCGCCGTGCTGCTGTTCGTCGTCCCGCTGATCATGGGCCACGAGCTGGGCTGGCCGGTGTGGGGCTGGGCGTCGCTGGCCGCGAGCCCGGTGCTGCTGGCCGCGTTCGTCGCGGTCGAGCGCCGCACGGGCGCGGCCGGGGGCCGGCCGCTGATCCCGGCGCGGGTGCTGCGCGCGCCGCTGCTCGTGCCGGCCTGCGTCGCGATCATGTTCGGGCCGGGCAGCTGGGCGGCGTTCCTGTTCACCACGACCCTGCACCTGCAGGGGGACCTGCGGATGTCGCCGCTGGAGTCGGGGCTGGCGTTCGTCCCGTGCGTGACGGCGTTCGCGCTCGTCGGGCTCAACTGGCGGCGGCTGCCGGCGCGCTGGCACCGCCGGGTGATCCCGGCCGGGTTCGCGGTCGCGGCGGCCGGCTACCTGTGCGTCGGCCCGCTGGCGGGCGGCGGCGCGGGCTACGAGGCGCTCACCGTCGTCATCGGGTTCGGCCTCGGCGTGATGCCGATCATCATGACGACCGCGCTCCAGCACGTCCCGGCGGAGGACGCCGCCGACGCCAGCGGGCTGCTGCTCACCCTGATGCAGCTGGCGCAGGTGATCGGCATCGCCACGGCCGGCACGCTGTTCCTCGGCCTGGCGGAGTCGAGCGGCTCCACCCGGCACGCCGAGTACGGCACCGGGTGGGCGCTCGCCGCCGCGACCCTCGCGGGCGCCGTGTGCGCGCTGTCGCTGGCCCGCGCCCGGGCCGCCGCGCGCGCCTGACCGCCGCTCAGTACCCGGCGAGCCGCGCCCGGGCGGCCTCGACGGCGGGCGGCACGGGGCGGCGGGCGCGGGCGACGGAGGGCAGCACGCGGGCGGCGGCGGCGAGGCCGGCCCGCCCGTCCCGGCTGGCGAGCGCGGACGCGGCCGTCCCGGCGACCGTGCGGAGCGGGCGGCGCAGCCACGCGGTGAGCAGCCGGTTGCGCACCTCCCGGCGGCGCCGCGCGGCCGGGTCGCGGCCCGTCCGGGACGGGTGGTGGTGCACGACGAGCTCCGGCACGTAGGCGAGGCCCCACCCGGCGGTGGCGAGGTCGAGCGCGAGCAGCTCCTCCTCCCCCGCGAAGTGCAGGACGTCGGAGAAGCCGCCGGCGTCGAGGAACGCGTCCCGGCGCACGACCGCCGAGCAGGCGAGGAAGCCGAGGACGGCCGGCCCGGGGAGCCCCGCCGGGCGGCCGAGCGGCGCCTCGGCCATCTGCGCGGAGACCGGTTCGAGCCGCTGCTGCGGCCCGACGAGGACGCGGGCGGCCAGCAGCGCCGTGCGCGGGTGCGCGTCGAGGATCTCCACGGCCCGCTCCAGCGCTCCCGGCGCCCACCAGGAGTCGTCGTCGGCGAAGGCGACGTAGCGGGTGCCGGCGCGCTCGGCGCCGGCGTTGCGGGCGGCGGCGCCCCGGTTGCGGGGCAGCCGCAGGACGGTGGCGCCGGCCTCCCGGGCGACGTCGGCGGTGCCGTCGGCGGAGGCGTTGTCGGCCACGATGACCGGCGCGGTGTGGTGGCGGAGGCTGCGGCGCAGCTCGGCGGCGCGGTCGCGGGTCGCCACCACGATCGTGACATCGGGCATGGGTGCTCCCTTCAGCTCACGTAGCGGCGGGCCGTGGACTCGCGCTGGGACGTCTCCAGGCTGCGCAGCCGGTCCTCGACGTCCGGCGGCAGCGTCCGGCGCTCGCGGGCCACCCAGCCGAGCCCGGCGGCGGCCTCGGCGAGCGCCCGGGCGGTGACGCGGTCGCGCGGCAGCGTGCGCAGCAGCCGGGCGGTGCGGCGGGCGGCGGCCCGGCGGCTCACCGCGCGCCGGACCAAGATCGCCGTGTTCAACCGGGTGCTCAGCCGGCTGCCCGTCCGGACCGGCCTGGCGGTCTTCGAGAGCCATCTCGGACGCCACTACTCCGACAACCCGAAGTACCTCTACCGGGAGCTGCGCGGGACGGGGCGGCCGATCACGGCGGTGTGGGCGTACGCGTCGTCCCCGAAGGGGTTCCCCACGGACGCCGTGCTCGTCCGCCGGGGCTCGTGGCGGTACTTCCTGGCGCTGGCGCGCGCCCAGTTCTGGGTGGACAACCAGGGCTTCCCCGAGGGCCTCCGCAAACGCCGTGAGACCACCTATATCCAGACCTGGCACGGCTCGGCCGTCAAGCCCATGGGCCTCGACCAGCCCCGCCTGAAGAGGGCCTCCGCCGGCGAGAGGGCCCGGCTGCGGCGGATGGTGGAGCGCTACGACTGCTTCCTGGTGCGCTCCGGGCACGACGTCGAGACGCTGTGCGCCGGCCTCGGGGTGCGCTCCGAGCTGCTCCCGGCCGGCTATCCCCGCAACGACCCCCTGGTCAACGGGGTGGACGGCGATCCGGAGCTGGCCTCCGAGGTCGCGGCGCTCCGCACGTCCCTCGGCCTGGACGACGGGCGCCGCGCCGTCCTGTACGCGCCGACCTTCTCCACCGGGCCGGACGGGCGCCCCGGCGGACTGCTGGAGCCGCCCATCGACCCCGAGGTGTTCGCGCGGGAGCTGGGGGAGCAGTACGTGCTGCTCGTCCGGCCCCACTACCTGTGCCGGGCCAACGTCCCGCCCGGCGCCCGCGCGGTCATGCGGGACGTCGGCGCGGTGCCCGACGCCACGCTCCTGCTGCTGCTCGCGGACGCCCTCGTCACCGACCACTCCTCGATCATGTTCGACTTCGCGCTGCTGGACCGGCCGATCGTCCTGCACCTCCCGGACGGCCGCGACCTCGCCCCCGGATACCTCGACCTGAACCGGGAAGGGCCCGGGCCGATCACCCGCACCGAGCGGGAACTCGTCGCCGCACTGGCCGGGCTGGACGCGGCCGAGGCCGTCCACGGCCCCCGGCGCCGCGCGTTCGCCGCGCGCTTCGGCGAGCACGACCGGGGCACCGCCGCCCGGACGGTGGCGGACCGCTACTTCCCGGCCGCACGGCCGGGCCGCAGGAGTGAACGCACGAGCCGCAGGGGGAGCAGCCATGGCCGCACCGCGTGACGTCTTCATCGTGTGCAACAACGCCGACGACATGGGCGGGCTGCAGCGCTGGGCGCACCACATGGCGCGCCTGCTGGCCGGGCGCGGGGACCGCGTCACCCTCGTGGGGATCACCCGCGGCGCGGAGCCGTACCACCACGACCGCGACGGCTCCTACGCCGTCGAGGTGCTGCACCGGGAATGGCGGGCTCCGGTGCTGGCGTGGCGGCCGAAGAGCACGCTGCAGAAACTGAACCCGGCGGCGCGCGCGCGGGATCTGCGGAGGACGGCGGCCCAGCGGCGCGGCGCCGGGCGCCTGTCGGAGCTGTTCGCCGCCGCCGGGCCCGGGGCGGTGGTGATCGTGGCGCAGGTGTGGGCGATGGAGTGGGTGCGGCTGGCCGACACGTCCGGGCTGCGGGTCGTGGCGATGAGCCACGAGTCGTACGAGGCCACCCGCAAGTCGACCCGGTACCGGAGGGTCAGGGAGCACTACGCCGGCGCGGACCGGATGCTGGTGCTGACGGCCGAGGACGCCGACGCCTGGGCCAGGGACGGCATGACCAACGTCGACCACATCCCGAATCCGCTGCATGTGACGCCGGCCGTCCACCCGACGCTGGACCTCCCGGTGGTCGCCTGCGTCGGGCGCCTGTCCCATGAGAAGGGCGTCGACCTGATGCTGGAGGCGTGGGAGGCGGTCCGCGCGCGCCATCCGGACTGGCGCCTCCACATCTACGGCGGCGGCCCCAAGGAGGCGGAACTGCGGGCGCGGGCGGACGCCACCGGGCTGGCGGGTTCCGTGGAGTTCCGGGGGGTGGTCACCGACGTCGAGCAGGCGCTGGTCGAGGCGTCGGTGCTCGCGCTGCCGTCGCGGGCGGAGGGCTTCCCGATGTCGGTGCTGGAGGCCATGGCGTACGGGCTGCCGACGGTGGCGTTCGACTGCGCGCCGGGCGTCCGCGCGCTGCTCGGGGCCGGGGAGGAGAGCGGCGTCCTGGTCGAGCCGGGCGACACGGCCGCGTTCGCCGCCGCGCTGGACCGCCTCATGGGGGACCCGGAGGAGCGCCGCGCCCTCGGTGCCGCGGCCCGGGCGTCGGTGCTGCGCTTCCACCCCGACGCCGTCCTCGCCCGCTGGGACCGGCTGTTCGACCTGCTGCACCGGGAGCCGCCGCCCGTGCCCGAGCGCGCGCCCGCGCCCGCCCGCGAGGCCGCGGCCGCGGCGGAACCCGCCCTGGGGAGAGATTCTTTCTAACAACTGTTTGGTAGAGTCCCTGGCGTGAAGCAGAACGAGTCGCCGGCGGACCGCGCGTTCCGCGCCGAGGTCCGCGACTGGCTCCAGACGAACCTCTCGGGCGAGTTCGCGCACGCCCGCGGACTCGGCGGACCCGGCCGCGAGCACGAGGCGTTCGAGGAGCGGCTGGCCTGGGAACGGCACATGGCCGCGGCCGGCTGGACGTGCGTCGGCTGGCCGCGCGAGTACGGCGGCCGCGGCGCCACCGTCGAGCAGCAGGTGATCTTCCACGAGGAGTACGCGCTCGCCGACGGCCCCGCCCGCGTCAACCACATCGGCGAGAACCTGCTCGGCCCCACGATCATCGCGTTCGGCACCGACGAGCAGCGCGCCCGGTTCCTCCCCCCGATCGTGGCGGTCGAG
Organism: Actinomadura sp. NPDC049382; assembly: GCF_040677125.1. NCBI lineage: Bacteria > Bacillati > Actinomycetota > Actinomycetes > Streptosporangiales > Thermomonosporaceae > Actinomadura > Actinomadura sp. NPDC049382. The sequence continues at coordinate 3,572 of NZ_JBFARO010000089.1, read as the reverse complement.
GAGCTGTGGTGCCAGGGCTACTCCGAGCCCGACGCCGGCTCCGACCTCGCCAACGTGCAGACCCGCGCCGAACTGTCCGGCGACCACTGGACGGTCAACGGCCAGAAGGTGTGGACGTCGCTCGCCCTCGAAGCCGACTGGTGCTTCGTCGTCTGCCGCACCGAGCCGGGCTCGTCCCGCCACAAGGGCCTGTCGTACCTGCTCGTCCCGATGCGGCAGGACGGCGTCGACATCCGGCCGATCATCCAGCTCACCGGCACCTCCGAGTTCAACGAGGTCTTCTTCGACGGCGCCCGCACCGACGCCGGCAACATCGTCGGCGCGCCCGGCGAGGGCTGGAAGATCGCGATGGCCACGCTCGGGTTCGAGCGCGGCGTCGCGACCCTCGGCCAGCAGGTCGGGTTCGCCCGCGAGTTCGAGGGCGTCGCCGACCTCGCCCGCCGCACCGGCGCCATCGACGACCCGCTGCTGCGCGACCGGCTCACCCGGTCCTACATGGGCCTGGAGATCATGCGGCTGAACGCGGTGCGGACCATGGCGGGCGTCGCCGCCGGCGCCCCCGGCCCCGAGTCGTCCATCTCCAAGCTCGTCTGGGGCACCTGGCACCGCGAGCTCGGCGAGTTGGCCATGGACGTCCTCGGCGCCGCCGGGCTTGTCGCCAATAGTGAGCCCTACGACCTCAACGACTGGCAGCGGCTGTTCCTGTTCTCCCGCTCCGACACGATCTACGCCGGGTCGAACGAGATCCAGCGCAACATCATCGCCGAGCGCGTGCTCGGGCTCCCGAGAGAGGCACGCGGATGACGCCCCCGCCCTACGTCCCCGGCCACGGCCTGCTGAAGGACCGCGCCGTCGTGATCACCGCCGCCGCCGGCGCCGGGATCGGCGGCGCCACCGCCCGCCGCTGCCTGGAGGAGGGCGCCCGCGTCCTGATCTCCGACACGCACGAGCGGCGGCTCACCGCCTCCGCGCAGGAACTGGAGAAGGAGTTCGGCGCCGACCGCGTCGCCGCGCTGCCCTGCGACGTCACCTCCGAGGAGCAGGTCCAGGCGCTGTACAGGCTCGCCGTCGAGCGCTACGGCCGCGTCGACGTCGCCGTCAACAACGCCGGGCTCGGCGGGACGGCCGACCTCGTCGACATGGCCGACGAGCAGTGGGACCGCGTCATCGACATCACCCTCAACGGCACCATGCGCTGCACCCGCGCCGCCCTGCGCACCATGCGCGACCAGGGCTCCGGCGTCATCGTCAACAACGCCTCCGTGATCGGCTGGCGGGCGCAGAAGGGCCAGTCCCACTACGCCGCCGCCAAGGCCGGCGTCATGGCCCTCACCCGCTGCGCCGCGCTGGAGGCCGCCGACCACGGCGTCCGGATCAACGCCGTGTCGCCGTCCCTCGCCATGCACCCGCACCTGGTGAAGGTCACGTCGGAGGAACTGCTGGACGAGCTGACGCGGCGCGAGGCGTTCGGGCGCTACGCGGAGCCGTGGGAGGTGGCCAACGTTATCGTCTTTCTGGCCAGCGACTACTCGTCCTACATGACGGGCGAGGTCGTCTCCGTCTCCTCCCAGCACGCATAGGAAAAAGATGAGTCCACGACGGCGCGACGCCGAGGGCACCGCCGCCGCCCGCGCGGAACGGCGGGCGGAACTGCTCGCCACGGCCGCGGAGGTGTTCGCCTCCCAGGGCTACTCCGCCACCACCGTCCGGAAGGTCGCCGACGCCGCCGGCATCCTCGGCGGCAGCCTCTACTACCACTTCGACTCCAAGGAGTCGATGGCCGACGAGATCCTCCGCACCTTCCTGGACGAGATGTGGGCGGGGTACGAGCAGGTCCTCGCGGCGGACCTCAACGCCCGCGACACCCTCGAGGCCATCGTCGCGCAGTCGTTCCGCTCGATAGACCGGCACCGGCCCGCCGTCGTCCTCTACCAGAACGAGTCCAAGCACCTCGCGACCAGCGAGCGGTTCCACTACCTGCTCGACTCGCAGCGCCGGTTCGAGGAGATGTGGCTGTCCCTGCTCGACCGGGGCGTCAAGGAGGGCGCCTTCCGCGCCGACCTCGACCGCACCCTCGTCTACCGGTTCATCCGCGACACCGTGTGGGTCGCGGCGAACTGGTACCAGCACGGCGGCCGGCTGTCCGCCGACGACATCGCCAAGCAGTACCTCGCCATGTTCCTCGAAGGCATCCAGGCGAGCTAGCCCCCGTACGAAGGAGAAGACCATGGCCGAGGCGTACATCGTCGACGCAGTCCGGGCCCCGGTGGGCCGGCGCAACGGCGGGCTCGCCGGCGCGCACCCCGCCGACCTCGGCGCGCACGTCCTCACCGCGCTCATGGACCGGACGAAGATCGACCCGGCCGCCGTCGAGGACGTCGTGTTCGGCTGCGTCGACACCATCGGCCCGCAGGCCGGCGACATCGCCCGCACCTGCTGGCTCGCCGCCGGGCTCCCCGAAGAGGTCCCCGGCGTCACCGTCGACCGGCAGTGCGGCTCGTCCCAGCAGGCCGTGCACTTCGCCGCGCAGGCCGTCCTGTCCGGGACGTCCGACCTGGTCGTGGCGGGCGGCGTGCAGAACATGTCGCAGATCCCGATCGCGTCCGCGATGACCGCCGCCGCGCCGCTCGGCTTCACCGAGGGCCCCTTCGCCGGCTCCAAGGGCTGGACGCGCCGCTACGGCGACCAGGAGGTCTCCCAGTTCCACGGCGCCGAGATGATCGCCCGCGACTGGGACCTGTCCCGCGAGGACATGGAGCGCTTCGCCTACGAGTCGCACCAGCGCGCCATCCGCGCCATCGATGAGGGCCGCTTCGAACGCGAGATCGCCCCCTACGAGGGCGTCGCCACCGACGAGGGCCCCCGCCGCGACACCACGCTGGAGAAGATGGCCGGCCTGAAGACCCTCGTGGACGGCGGGCGCCTCACCGCCGCCGTGTCGTCCCAGATCTCCGACGGCTCCGCCGCCCTGCTCATCGCCTCCGAGCAGGCCGTCAAGGACCACGGCCTCACCCCGCGCGCCCGCATCCACCACATCTCCGCGCGCGGCGAGGACCCCGTCCGGATGCTGTCCGCGCCGATCCCCGCCACCGCCTACGCCTTCAAGAAGACCGGCATGACGATGGACGACATCGACGCCGTCGAGATCAACGAGGCGTTCGCGTCCGTCGTCCTCGCCTGGCTGAAGGAGACCGGCGCCGACCCGGCGAAGGTCAACCCCAACGGCGGCGCCATCGCCCTCGGCCACCCCCTCGGCGCCACCGGCGCCCGCCTCATGACCACCCTCCTGCACGAACTGGACCGCACCGGCGGCCGCTACGGCCTCCAGACGATGTGCGAGGGCGGCGGCCAGGCGAACGTGACCATCATCGAGAGGTTGTGACTCCCAGGGGGCAACCCCCTGGAACCCCCGTTACGGGCGGGAGGCTGTTTCACCGATCCGCTGGCGCGTCTCGGTGAAACAGCCTCCCGCCCGGCGGGTCGGGCGGGGGGGGCGGGGGCGGGGCGGGCGGCGGCGGGCGCCGCCCCCCCCGCGCGGGGGGGGGGGGCGGGCGGCGCCGGGGGGGGGGAGA
>NZ_JBFARO010000088.1:0-32632 GCF_040677125.1 Actinomadura sp. NPDC049382 | reverse complement strand
GCGGATGATGCGCGACGCCAAGATCACCCAGATCTACGAGGGCACCAACCAGATCCAGCGCATGGTGATGGCCCGCCAGCTCCTCAAGTAGCCGGCAGCCGCACCTCGAACAGGGCGCCGCCGCCGGGGGCCTCGCCGACGGTGAGGCTCCCGCCGTGCGCCGCGACCAGGTCCCGGGCGATGGCGAGGCCCAGCCCGGCGCCCCCCTCGTCGCGGCTGCGGGCGTCGTCCAGCCGGACGAACCGCTCGAAGATCCGCTCGCGGTCGGCGGGCGGCACCCCCGGCCCGTCGTCGGCGACGCGCAGCACCGCCGACCCCGCCTCTTCGCGCAGCGACAGCCGGACGGCCGCGTCCGCGTGCCGCTGCGCGTTGTCGAGCAGGTTGCCCACCACCCGGGCCAGCCGCCCCGGGACGCCCATGACCTGCGGGTCCCCCTCGATCGACGCCTGGACGGCGACGCGGTCGCCGGGGGCGCGGCGGTCCAGCTCGTCCCGGACGAGCCGGCCGAGCGCGACCGGCCGGGCGGGGGGCCGCTCGCCGGCGTCGATGCGGGCGAGCAGCAGCAGGTCGGCGGCGAGATGCTGGAGCCGCACGACGTCCTCGACGAGGCCGTCCACGTCGAGCAGCTCCGGATGCGCGGCGGCGACCTCCAGCTGCGTGCGCAGCGACGCGATCGGGCTGCGCAGCTCGTGCGAGGCGTCCGCGACGAAGCCGCGCTGCCGCGCCACCGACTCCGCCAGCGCGGCGAGGGTCTCGTTGGTCGTGGCGGCGAGGTCGGCGATCTCGTCCCGCGCGTCCGGCACGGGCACCCGCCGGGCCAGGTCGCCGGACGCGGTGATCTCCGCCAGCTCCGCCCGGACGGCCTCCACCGGCCGCAGCGCCCGCCGCGTGACGAGCCAGGTCACGCCGGCGACCACCGCCAGCAGCAGCGGCAGCCCGGCGAGCATCGCGCGGGTGACCGTGCTCGTCGCGTCCCGCGCCGCGGCGAGGTCGGCGCCCGCGTACACGGTGACCGTCTCGTCGCGCGGCGTCGTCACCTCGACCGCCGCGAACCGGTACTCGGCCGTCTGGCCGTCCACCGTCGCGCGGCCCGTGCTGAACCCCGGGTCGTCCCCGGACACCTCGCCGCGTCCCGGGTCGTCGTCGCCGTGGTCGTCATCGCCGCCGCCGCGCGCGGCCGCGCCCGGCCGGACGCCGGGGGAGCCGGTGCCGTGGATGGCCTGGAGGTCCTCGCTCACCGCGCGCACGCGGCCGTCCTCGCCGACGACCTGCACGGGATGGTCCTCGCCGTCGGGCAGGTCGAGGCTCCGGTACGGCGTGCCCGCCGCGAGCTGCGCCGCGACCTCCCGCGCCGCGACCTCCGCCCGCAGGTCCGTCTGGCCGGCCAGGTTCGCGCGCAGCAGCAGCACCACCGCGAGCCCGGCGGCGACCAGCGCGCCCGCCACCACGGCCGTCGCGCCCAGGGTCGTGCGGGCCCGCACGGACCCGAGGCGGCGCGCCATGTCAGGCGCCCCCGTCCCGGGCCAGCCGGTACCCGGCGCCGCGCACCGTCGTGATCGACCGGCGCCCGAACGGGACGTCGAGCTTGCGGCGCAGCGCGCTCACGTACACCTCGACGATGTTGGGGTCGCCGTCGTAGGCGAAGTCCCAGACGGCCTCCATGATCTGCGCCTTCGACACGACCTGGCCGGCGTTCGCGGCGAGGTGCTCCAGGACGGCGAACTCCTTGGCGGTCAGCTCCACCTCCGCGTCGCCCCGGAAGACGCGCCGCGCCGCCGGGTCCACGGTGAGGTCGCCGAGCACGATCGCGGGCGCGGCGCCGCGCGTGCGGCGGCGCAGCAGCGCGCGGACGCGCGCCACCAGCACCACGTACGAGAACGGCTTGGTGAGGTAGTCGTCCGCGCCGGTGTCGAGGCCCTCCGCCTCGTCGTACTCGCCGTCCTTGGCGGTCAGCATCAGGATCGGCGTCTCGTCGCCCGCCGCCCGCAGCTCCGCGCACACCCGGTAGCCGTTCATCCCCGGCAGCATGATGTCGAGGACGATCAGGTCGTAGCCGCCGCCGAGCGCCAGGTGCAGGCCCTCCGCGCCGTCGTGGACGGCCTCCACGACGAAGCCCTCGGCCGTCAGCCCCCGCGCGAGGGACGTGGCCAGGCGCTTCTCGTCCTCCACGATCAGCAGGCGCATGCCCCCCAGCCTGCCAAACGCCACCTGAAGGCGGCTTCAGGTTGCTTCAGGTGGGCTACAGGAAGACGCACCAACGTGGGTCTCGCAATGCGGAACCGAACGGAAGGTGCAACTCGATGAAGAACAACGCACGGCGCCTGGTCACCAAGCGCGGGCTGCTGGTCTCGGCCGTCGCCGCGGGCGTGCTGGCCGCCGGCGGGACGACGGCCGCGTTCGCCACCGCGCAGGACGCGCCGGCCGCGGCCGCGGCCCCGTCCGACGACCGGCCCGGCGGCGCGGCCGCCGCTCCGGAGGTGGCGCTCGCGCAGGCGGCGGACGCCGCGCTGAAGAAGGTGCCCGGCACGGTCGCGGAGGCCGAACTCGACGACGAGGACGGCAAGGCGGTCTGGGAGCTCGACGTCCTCGCCCAGGACGGAACCTGGCACGACGTGACCGTCGACTCCGGCGACGGCAAGGTGCTGACCGACCGCGCCGACGACCGCGGCGACGAGGACGGCGACGACGCCGCGGAGGCCGCCGCCCTGCGCAAGGCGTCGGTGGGCGCGCCCGCCGCCGCCGACGCGGCGCTGAAGGCCGTCCAGGGGCACGTCACGTCCGCCGAGTTCGAGCTTGAGGACGGCAAGGCCGTCTGGGAGGTCGACGTGGCCGGCAAGGACGGCGCCGAGCACGAGGTCACGGTGGACGCCGCGTCCGGCAAGGTCCTCACCCAGAAGACCGAAAAGCCGGACGACGACGGCGGCGAGGACTGACGGGCGCCGGGGCCGGGAAGGGACACCGCAGGAGGTGTGCATGAGCGAGCAGAGACCCGGCCCCGGCCCCGGCATCGACACCAGCGTGTCGCACGTGGCGCGCATCTGGAACTACTGGCTGGGCGGCAAGGACAACTATCCGGTGGACCGGGAGGTCGGCGACCAGATCCTCGGCATGCTGCCGGACGTCGCGAGGCTGGCCCGCGCCTCCCGGCTGTTCCTCAACCGGGTGGTGTGGCACCTGGCCGCCGAGGCGGGCGTCCGCCAGTTCATCGACATCGGGACGGGCCTGCCCACGGTCGACAACACCCACGAGGTCGCCCAGCGGGCCGCGCCCGAGTCGCGGATCGTCTACGTCGACAACGACCCGCTCGTCCTGGAGCACGCGAGGTCGCTGCTCACCAGCACTCCGGAGGGGCACACCGCCTACATCCACGCCGACCTCCGCGAGCCCGAGGGCATCCTGGAGGGCGCCGCGGAGACGCTCGACTTCAGCCGGCCCGTCGCGTTCACGCTGATGGGCATCCTGGAGTTCGTCCCCGACGACGAGCAGGCGTACGCGATCGTGCGGCGGCTGCTGTCCGCGGTGCCGTCCGGGAGCTATTTCGCCATGTACGACGGGACGAACGTCGTCCACGGCGAGGCGTCCGACCGGATCGTGGACGTGTGGAACGCCTCCGGCAACGCGCAGCTCGTGCTGCGCACCCCCGAGCAGATCGCGGGCTTCTTCGAGGGCCTGGAGATCGAGGAGCCCGGGATCGTCCCGGTGACGCACTGGCGCCCCGACACGCCCGGCGAACCCGAGCCGGTCGACGCCTACGGCGGCGTGGGCCGCAAGCCCTAGACCACCCCGAGAGCAGGCCGATGACCGCGGACGACTTCGTCTACACGATCTACATCAACGCCGCGCCGGAACGCGTCTGGGAGGCCCTCACCGACCCCGCCGCCACCCGCCGCTACTGGGGCGTCGCCTTCGAGACCGACTGGACGCCCGGCTCGGCCATGACCTGGCACGAAGAGGACGCGGTGACCGCCGACCCCGAGCAGACCGTCCTGGAGGCCGAGCCGGGCCGCCGCCTGTCCTACACCTGGCACACCTTCACGCCCGAATGGGCGAAGAGCGTCGGCGTGGACGAGGAGACCCGCCGCGCACTCATGGCGGAACCCCGCTCAACGGTGTCCTTCGCCATCGAGCCGGCCGGCGCCACCACCAGGCTTACCGTCGTACACCGCGCGGGCGAGGCGCTGCTCGCCATGTCGCGGCAGGGCTGGCCGCACGTCCTGTCCGGGCTGAAGACACTGCTGGAGACCGGCGAACCCCTGCCCACCACCGACCTCTAGCATGACCCCGGACGATCACGTGAGGAGCGGTTCGTGCGAGAGATCGCCGTGTTCAGCGGTAGCGCCCACCCGGAACTGGCCGCCGAGGTCTGCGCGCACCTCGGGGTGCCGCTGAGCCCGTCCCGGGTCGACCGGTTCGCCAACGACTGCCTGGAGGTGCAGCTGCAGGCCAACTGCCGGGAGCGGGACGTCTTCCTGATCCAGCCGCTCGTCGCGCCCGTCCAGGAGCACCTCGTCGAGCTGCTCCTGATGTGCGACGCGGCCCGCGGCGCGTCCGCGAGCCGCATCACCGTCGTCATGCCGCACTACTCCTACGCCCGCTCCGACAAGAAGGACGCGCCGCGCATCTCCATCGGCGGGCGCCTGGTCGCCGACCTCCTCGTCGCCTCCGGCGCGAGCCGCGTCCTCGCCATGACCCTGCACTCGCCGCAGGTGCACGGCTTCTTCTCCGTCCCCGTCGACCACCTGCACGCGCTGCGCGAGCTCGCCGACCACTTCCGCGGGTACGACCTGTCGCGCACCACCGTCGTCTCGCCCGACCTCGGCAACGCCAAGGAGGCCGCGGCCTTCGCCCGCCTCCTCGGCGTCCAGGTCGCCGCGGGCGCCAAGCAGCGCTTCCCCGACGACCGCGTCCAGATCAGCTCCGTCATCGGCGACGTCGCCGACCGCGACGTCATCGTCCTGGACGACGAGATCGCCAAGGGCAGCACCGTCCTGGAGCTGCTGGACCGGCTCCGCGAACTGGGCGCCCGCAGCGTCCGCGTCGCCTGCACCCACGGCCTGTTCGCCGCCGGCGCCCTCCAGCGCCTCACCGCCCAGCCCGACGTCCTGGAGATCGTCTGCACCAACACGGTCCCCGTCCCGAACGGCGACCGCAGCGACAAGCTCCGCATCCTGTCCATCGCCCCGGCCCTCGCCGAGGCCGTCCGCCGCATCCACAACGGCGAGTCGGTGAGCGCCCTCTTCGAGTCGCCCTGAGCTACCTCCGGCTCTGCCGGAACTCCTCGGCCTCCGGCACCTCGGTGTACTCCAGCAGGTGGCTGCCGGCGACCCGCTCCAGCGCCTCGCGCACCTCGCCGGGCGTCGCGTAGAAGAACTCGCGCCGCAGGTTGACCTGGTTGACGCGCCTGTCCGCGAACTCCTGGTGCAACCGCCCCTCCAGCCCGACGGCGTCCTCGCTGAAGATGAGCGCGTGGACGTCGAACCGGAACGGCACGGACGCGTCGCCGAGCTCCCGCACCCGGTCCATCGGGTCCAGCCGCCGCGTCATGCCGATCTTCACCATCCGCTCGCCGAACGCCCCGATGTTGGAGATCACGTACACGTAGCCGGCCCGCACCTTCGCCGCCCGCCCCTCCACGTCGTCGATGGCCGCCTCCACGTCGGCGAGCTTGGCCCGCAGGTCGGCCGCGCCCGCCGCGTCCCCGTTGGCCTCCAGCCTGGCGAGGGCCGACTCCACGTGCGAGCGCTCCTTGAGCAGCCGGGCCTTCTCCCGCTCGAACTCCTTGCGCGCCTTGTCCTCCTCGCGCTGCCGCTCCCGCTCGGCCCGCACCCGCTCCTTCTCCTCCTCCACCTTCGCGAGGTGGTCGGCGGTGAGCCGCAGTTCCCGGACGCGGACCTCGCGGTACCGGCGGCCGACCCGGATGTCCATCGTCTTGCCGAGCCGCTCGATCGTCTGCGCCGTCTTGTCCAGCCGGTCGATCGCGGACTGGAGCTTGTAGGGGCGCATCGTCCGGACGAGGTTGTCCGCCTCGGCGTTGTAGGCCCGCAGCATCAGCTTGGAGAAGTCCCGCACCATCTTCGCGCCCTGCGCGGCGGACCCGTTCACCGTCCAGTGCGTCGCGCCGACGACCGCCTCGCCGCCGCTCGCCATGGACTTGATCCGGTCCTTCACCTTGGCCAGCTCGGCCTTGTAGGCGACGACGTCTTCGAGTGGATGCTGGTACTCGTAGATCCCCGCCTCCTGCAGCAGGGCGAGGTCCTGCGTCTCGACGATGTCCTTGCGCAGCCGCGCCAGCTCCCGGCGCTCTCCGCGGTCTGCCGCCGTACCTCGGCGGCCTCGTCCCGCAGCCGCGCGATCTCCGCGCCGACGCCGGGGGCGTCGAGCCCGCCGAGCCGCTCCAGCCACTGCCGCAGCTCCGCGTTCTCGGCCTCCAGCTCCTCGATGCGCTCCCGCTTCCCGCCGAACACCGGCAGGGGCCTGGACGCCGAATGCGCGGACCCCGGCGTACGGACGGGTGGCGCGGGGACGGGCGGCGCGGGCGCCGGAACCGGCGGCGCGGGGGCGGGCATCGGCGGGGCCGGGGCGGGGACCGGAGGCGCGGCGGGGAGCCAGAACTGCCAGCCGGGCGGTGCGGGCGGCCAGCTCGCGTCGGGCTGCCATCCGGGCGGCGGCGTCCATCCGGGCGGCGGCGCGGGCCACGTCGGCGGCGGGTTGTACCGCCACCCCGACGGCGCCGGCGCCGCGACGAGAGGCACCGGCGCCGGGGTTACGGGGGCAGGGGCGGCGGGCGCGGGGGGTGCCGGGGCGGGAGGCGCCTGGGCAGGGCGCGGGGCCCGGACTAAGCCCTCGATGACGCTTCTGATGTGCGGCGCGTCCTGGTCGTGGACATCACCGAAGTCGGTCTCCGCCCCGGAGCCGTCCAGCACCACGAGGAACCAGCGCTGCTTGTAGGACTTGCGGGCCTCGACGGCGGCGACCTCCGCGATCGGAACCTCCTGCCGCGGGCCCTCCCTGACGAGGTCGGGAGCCGAGAATCCGAGGACGCGCCGCTCGGTGACGGCGATGTGGGTGAGCGTCGGCAGGGCCTTCACGGTCGCCGCGAGCGCCAGGACCGTCTCGCCGTCCCGCAGGAACAGTCCGATCTGCCGGAGCATGTGCTCCGCCGCGCCGGGATCGACTTCGACCCCGACATAGCCCGGCCGTGGCGTGTTCTGCACTGTCATCGCTACCTCGCAGCGCCGTCTCTGGGCAGAACAGGGGCGCTTCGCCAGGTGCGTGCCGTTTCCCCGTGCCGCCGCCGTCATGGACAGTCGAGGGGAGCGCCCGACCCCTCTAGGACGGGCCGGCGGCGGCCGAGGTTTACGTGCGGCGGGTCAGCGGCGCATGCCGCTGCCGCCGGGTTCCTCCTCGCCGTCGGTGGTGTGCTCCAGCTCCAGGTACTCGTCCTCGGGCCAGAGTTCGTCGGCGAGGGCGGCGAGGTACTCCTCGTCGCCGGGATCGAGTTCGGCGGTCATGGACTCCGGGTGCGCGGCCGCGGGGGGCGGGGGGTCGGACGCGGTTCTCAGGGGCATCGGGCGGAGCAGGCGGGGCAGGCAGAAACCGAGCAGGGCGAGCAGGGACACGAGGACCAGGACTGTGATCACACCACACCGTCCTTTCGCGGTCGAGTTCCACATGATTCTTGCGTAAGTAGCAAAACAGTTGAACGTTAGCGGGAGGCTCCGCCGGATGGGAGTCCGACATGCGGACCGCCGGGGACAATGACCCCGTGGAGTCGCATGTGGACGCGCGGGCGCGCGAACTGGCACGGGTCGTCTGGGACCACCTCGTCCTGTCCGGCCCCCTCTCCCAGGCTGACGTGATCCTGGCGCTGGGGTGCCACGACACGCGGGTGGCGGCCCATGCGGCACGTCTCTGGCACGAGAGATGGGCGCCGCTGGTGGTCGTGACGGGCGGGCGCGGCAAGATGACCGCGGACTGGGCCGAGACCGAGGCGCAGGTCTTCGCGCGGGTGGCGCGCGAGCACGGGGTGCCGGAGGAGGCCCTGCTGCTGGAGGAGACGGCGACCAACACGGGGGAGAACATCACCGCGTCCAGGCGGCTGCTGGACGGCCGGGGCGTCGCGGTGCGGCGGGGGATCCTGGTGGCGAAGCCCTACATGACGCGGCGGTCGCTCGCGACGGCGCGGTGCCGGTGGCCCGAGGCCGAGTGGTCAGCGTCCGCGCCGGAGCTGGGGTTCGAGGCGTTCTGCGAGCGCCGGTCCATCGAGCTGATGGTGGGGGACCTGCAGCGGATGGTGGTGTACGCCGAGCGCGGCTACCAGGTGCCGATGCCCGTCCCGGCGGAGGTCTGGGCGGCCTATGAGGAGCTCGCCCGGCTCGGGTACGACGGGCACGTGATCCGCTAGGCGGTCGTGACCGGGCGGTGCGGGGCGATCACCCGGCCGTCGGGCAGCAGTTCGCCGGTGTCCTCGAAGACGACGATGCCGTTGCAGAGCAGGCTCCAGCCCTGCTCGGGGTGGTTGGCCACGGTGCGCGCCGCCTCGCGGTCGAGGTCGTCGGGCGCCGGGCACGGCGGCTCGTGCGTGCAGATGGTGTCGTGCTGAGCGGTCACGGAGTTCCTCCACGGTGTCCCAGTGATTTAGGACATAGTGCAGCCTGCCGCTGTGCGTCCGAAATATGCAAGTGGATGAGGAATTCTTTACTGTTCGTCGCGTGTGCGGGGCCCTGAGATCGGGCATTCGGTGCGATTCACCGCAAGAGCCCCCCGTCGGGCTCGTCGCCGTGGTCGACGTCCAGGCCGACCACCGACGCGCACCCCGTGCAGATCCACTCGCCGATGACGGCCTCGGAGTTGGTCCCGTGCGTCCGGTACGGGCGGTCGACCGTCCGGCGGCGCATCCCGTGGCCGCAGGAGGAGTGCAGGAGCCGGCCGCAGGTCGGGCAGGGCCACACGTCCTCGCGGCGCAGGTCGCAGCGGGGGCACAGCGGCGCCTCGTAGTGCCCGGCGGGCTCGCCGAACGCCATCTCGTCCAGCCAGTCGTGCTCCAGGTCGAGGTACTCGTCCCGCGGCCAGTGGTGGTCGGCGAGCCAGGCGAGGTACTCCTCGTCCCCCGGGCCGAGGACGGTCGTCAGCGACTCGGGGTGCTCGTCGTCCGAGCGCGGTCGGCGCCTGCCGTGCCGCGCGGTGGCCAGGAGCGTCAGCAGGCCGAGGAGCGCGGCCGCGGCCAGGCCTGTCGCCAGGGGCATCGCGGCGTCCTTGAATGATCTTGTGGCGGGAAAGTCCGATCATGAATGCACTTCACAAAACGCTGCGAACGCTACAAGAAAGGTATGACGGCGGAAAAGTCGATCAAAAAGATCCTTTACCGGGATCATGACCGGACCCGGTGTCCGAAACCGGCGGCGGCGGCGTCCGCAACCGGGCCGGCCTGCGGGGACCAGGACCACGAGCATCCCGGACGGCCCCGCGGCGGCGTGGGCCGTTTCACTCTCCGCTGAATCAGTCCTTGCGGCCGAGAACGGCCACCATCTGGGTGTGCAGCGGGTGCTCCAGCGGCCCCGCGGGCCCGTTCGGGCGCCATTCGGTCACGTGCGCCACCCCCGGCTCCAGGATCGTGAGCCCCGCCATGAAGCGCTCGATCTCCGACGAGTGGCGGAAGTAGGAGCCGCCCAGGCCCGACTGCAGGACGCGCTTGGCCTCCTCGACGCGCGGGTCGTCGCCCGAGTCGTGCAGGTGGGTGAGGACGACGTGGCTGCCGGGCGCGAGGAACGGCAGCAGCGACCGGACGACGCCCGCCGGGTCCCGGTCGTCCGGCACGTGGTGGATGATCGCGGCCAGCACGATCCCGACCGGCCGGGACGGGTCGATCAGCCGGGTCAGCGCCGGGTCGGCGAAGATCTTCGCCGGCTCGTACAGGTCGCCCTGGATGAACGTCGCGACGCCGTCCTCGGTGAGCAGCGCCCGCCCGTGCGCGAGGACGATCGGGTCGTTGTCGACGTAGACGACCTTCGCGGCGGGGTTCGCCGCCCGCGCGAACTGGTGCACGTTGGACGAGGTCGGCAGCCCGGACCCGATGTCGATGAACTGGTCGATCCCGAGGTCGCCGGCCAGGTAGGTCACCGCGCGCTCGATCGCCACCCGGTTGCCCCGCGCCACCACCGGAGCCTCCGGCACGAGCTGCATCACCATGTCGGCCACCTCGCGGTCGGCGGCGAAGTTGTCCTTGCCGCCGAGGAAGTAGTCGTACACCCGTGCGAACGTGGGCGTGGCGGGGTCGATGCCGGGGGGCGCGCTCTCGGGGAGGTCGTCGGCCACGCGTGCGGCTCCTTCCGTACGCCGCCCGCGCTGCCGCGCCGGGCGGTACTGGGAGGCCAAGCCTAAGCCCGGATCCTCCGGCCGGGCAGGCCCTTTCGCGCAATCCCGGGCGGCCGGGGGTGTGGTTTTCCGCAGGGTGGGGGTGCGGGATCCGGCCGGGCGGGTCGGCGGTGCTCTCCATGGCGGCGGGCCCCGCCGGTTCCTAGCGTCGTAGGCATGATCGGACTGATGAGCGCGGCGTCCGCCGGCGAACCCGCCGGCGGCATCGCCGGGTGGGCGACCGACCTGATGGAGCGGCTCGGCGCGCCCGGCGCCGGCCTGGCGATCGCGCTGGAGAACCTGTTCCCGCCGCTGCCGAGCGAGGTGATCCTCCCGCTCGCGGGCTTCACGGCCGCGCAGGGCCGGATGAGCCTCACCGCGGCGATCGTGTGGACGACGCTCGGCAGCGTCGTCGGCGCCCTCGCGCTCTACGGGATCGGCGCCCTCATCGGGCGGGACCGGGTCCGCGCGATCGCGGCGCGGCTGCCGCTGGTCAAGGTCGAGGACCTCGACCGGACGGAGGCGTGGTTCCTCCGGCACGGCGGCAAGGCGGTGTTCTTCGGCCGGATGATCCCGATCTTCCGGAGCCTGATCTCCGTCCCGGCGGGGGTGGAGCGGATGCGGATGCCGGTGTTCCTGGCCTACACGACGCTCGGCAGCCTGCTGTGGAACACCGTGTTCGTGCTGGCCGGGTACGGGCTCGGCGACAACTGGCGGACGGTCGAGGAGTACGTCGGCGTCTACTCCAAGGCAGTGGTCGCGGTCGCGGTCGTGGCGGCCGCGGCGTTCCTCGCGGTGCGTATCGTGAAGGCACGGCGGGCCGGTGCCGGGGACCGGCCGGCGGGGGCGCACCGGGCGGAGGCAAGAGAACGCGAACGTGACCGCATCACCTTCTGACGCCGTGCGCCGCGGCCCCGCCGTGGTCGTCCGGGCCGTGGCGGGGCTCGTGCTGGGCGCGGCCACCGCCGGCGCGGAGCTGGTGCTGCTGGCGGGGGCGGCGCTGCTCATGGCGTACTCGCTGGCCTTCTCCCGCGGCCGGCGCGCGGTCCCGGCGGCCGTCGCGGACGCCGCCGAGCTGCTGACCGAGCTGGAGATGCGGCGGCTGCGCGCCTTCCTCGGCGAGGACCGGGCCGTCCAGTACGGTCCGCTGCGGGCGCTCGCGTACCTCGTCCTGCGGGTGCCGGTCGGACTGCTCGGCGCCGCGATCCTGCTGCTGATCGGCTACGGCGCGACGCTGGGGCTCCGGCTGGCGGTGAGCTGGTGGGTCACCGGCGACTACCTGGACGGCATCCCGCCGGCCTGGTGGATCGTCCTCTACACCGCCCTCGTCGGCGGGGTGCTGCTCTTCCTCGCCGTGTACGGGCTGGTCGGCGTGGTGGCGCTGGAGAAGGGCGTGGCGCGGCGCTGCCTCGGGCCGAGCCCGCTGGAGGAGTACGAGCGCCGCATCGCGCAGCTGTCGGTCACACGGGCCGAGGTGGTGGACGCGGTGGACGACGAGCGCCGCCGCATAGAGCGCGATCTGCACGACGGCGTCCAGCAGCGGCTCGTGGCGCTCGGCATGCTGATCGGCCGGGCCCGCCGCGCGGGCGACCACGAGCGGGCGGTGGAGCTGCTGAAGCAGGCGCACGAGGAGTCGCAGCGGGCGCTCGAGGACCTGCGGGAGGTCACCTGGCGGGTGTATCCGGCCGCGCTGGACGGCGAGGGCCTGCGCGCGGCGCTGGAGACGGTGGCCGAGCGGTCCGCGGTGCCGGTGACGATCGACTACGACGTGCCGGGGCGGCCGCCGCACGCGGTGGAGACCGCCGCGTACTTCGTCGTCTGCGAGGCGGTCACGAACGCCGCCAAGCACTCCGGCGCGCGGGCGGTGCGGGTCGCCGTCGCGGGGTCCGGGACAATGATCGGCGTGCGCATCGAAGACGACGGGTGCGGGGGAGCCGACCCGGGCGGCGGCGGGCTGGCCGGCCTGGCCCGCCGCGTGGCCGCGCTGGACGGGACGTTCGCCGTGCACAGCCCGCACGGCGGCCCGACGGTGATCACCGCGGAGCTGCCGTGCGGGTGATGCTGGCCGAGGACTCGACGCTGCTCCGCGAGGGCCTGGTGCGGCTGCTCGCCGAGGAGGGCCACGAGGTGGTCGCGGCGGTCGGCGACGGCGACGCGCTGATCGCGGCGGTGGCGGCGGCGGGGGAGCAGGGCCCGCCCGACGTCGTGGTGGTGGACGTGCGGATGCCGCCGACGCACACCGACGAGGGCCTGCGCGCGGCGCTGGAGATCCGGCGGCGCTGGCCGGGGGTCGGGGTGCTCGTGCTGTCGCAGTACGTGGAGAAGCGCTACGCCACCGAGCTGATCACGGCCGACACCACCGGCGTCGGCTACCTGCTGAAGGACCGGGTCGCCCAGGTGGACGAGTTCCTGGACGCGCTCGACCGGGTCGGCGCGGGCGGGGCGGCGTTCGACCCCGAGGTGGTCCGGCGGCTGCTGGCGCACAGCACGCACGCCGATCCGCTGGCCCGCCTCACGCCCCGGGAGCGGGACGTCCTCGACAACATGGCCCAGGGGCATACGAACGCCTCGATCGCCGCCAACCTCCACATCTCGCAGAGCGCGGTCGAGAAGCACGCCAACGCGATCTTCGACAAGCTCGATCTGTCGCATGCCGCCGGCTACAGCCGCCGCGTCCTCGCGGTCCTCCGCTATCTGGGCAGCTGAACCGTCCGAAATAGGACTAACGGTCACAAACCGGGTATGGCTCCGGTTGTACGATCGCGGACGCCCCCGCGGCACGCGCGAGCACGCACGGGCGCGGGCCGCAGCCGTCCGGGCGCCTGCGAACCGGCTCTCAACCGAGGGAGAGGTCGTGGCGGACACCAACCGAGGCGTCGTGTACCAGGCGCCGGGCGAGGTCACGGTGGAGGACCTGGACTTCCCGAAGCTCGAACTGGCCGAGCAGAACGGGCGCAAGCTGCAGCACGGCGCCATCCTGAAGGTCCTGGCCACCAACATCTGCGGTTCCGACCAGCACATGGTGCGCGGCCGGACGACCGCGCCGGCCGGGCTCACGCTCGGCCACGAGATCACCGGCGAGGTGATCGAGACCGGCCGGGACGTCGAGTTCGTGAAGGAGGGCGACCTCGTCAGCGTCCCGTTCAACATCGCGTGCGGCCGCTGCCGCAACTGCAAGGAGCGCCACACCGGCGTGTGCGAGAACGTCAACCGCGAGCGGCCGGGCGCCGCCTACGGCTACGTCGACATGGGCGGCTGGCACGGCGGGCAGGCCCGCTACGCCGTCGTCCCGTACGCGGACTTCAACCTGCTCAAGTTCCCCGGCGACCGGGACACCGTCATGGCGAAGCTGCCCGACCTCGCGATGCTGTCGGACATCTTCCCGACCGGCTACCACGGCGCCTACACCGCCGGCGTCACCACCGGCTCGACCGTGTACGTGGCGGGCGCGGGACCGGTCGGCCTCGCGTGCGCGACCGCCTGCCTGCTGCTCGGCGCCGCCGTTGTGATCGTCGGCGACATGAACGAGCAGCGGCTCGCGCAGGCCCGCGGGTTCGGCTGCGAGACGATCGACCTGTCGCAGCACGGCGACGTCGGCGCGCAGATCGAGCAGATCCTCGGCGTGCCCGAGGTGGACGCGGCCGTCGACTGCGTCGGGTTCGAGGCGCGCGGCCAGGGCCACGAGGGGGCGCAGAAGGAGCAGCCCGCGACGGTCCTGAACACGCTGATGGAGATCACCCGCGCCGCCGGCGGGGTCGGCATCCCCGGCCTGTACGTGACCGGCGACCCGGGCGCGGCCGACGAGAACGCCAAGGTGGGGCAGCTCGGCCTGCGGATCGGGACCGGCTGGGCGAAGTCGGAGTACTTCGTCACCGGCCAGTGCCCGGTGATGTCCTACAACCGGCAGCTGATGATGGCGATCCTGTACGACCGGGTGCAGATCGCGCGGAACGTCAACGCGTCGGTGATCCCGCTGGAGCAGGCGCCCGAGGGGTACGCCGAGTTCGACCGGGGCGCGGCGCGCAAGTACATCCTCGACCCGCACGGCACCCTGGGCGCCGCCGCCTGACCCCGGCGGGCCGCGCCGGGCTCAGGCGATGCCGGCGGCGATCCGGGACGCCATCGCCATGATGGTGAGCTGGGGGTTCACCTCAGGGCACGTCGGCAGGACGGAGGCGTCCGCGACGTGCACCCCGCGCACGCCCCGCAGCCGCCCGGCCGGGTCGACCGGCGTGGCCGCCGCGGCGGCGCCGAGCCGCGCCGTCCCGGTCGGGTGGAACCCGGCCAGGTGCAGGTCGGCGGGCGCCGCCGCCGCGACGGCCCGGACCAGCTGGTCCTCGTCCCGGACGACGGGGTCCCGCGCGAGCCCGGTCAGCACCTCCTCGGCCCCGGCGGCGAACAGGACGCGCCCCATCGCGGTCATCGCGCGGCGGAGCCGCCCGGCGTCGCGCGGGGCGAGGTCGTAGCGGAGCAGGGCGCGGCGCCGGGCGCCGAGGACGCGGCCGGACGGGGCGTCGGCGATCATCGCGCCGAGCACGGCGAGGCGGTGCGCGCCGGCCAGCTCGCCGCGCAGCCGCCGCCCGATCCCGGGCAGCGGGAACGACGTCATGCCCGGCGGCGTGGCCGTCGCCTCGATCAGGACGCCGTCGCCGTGCAGTTCCTCGATGCCGACGCTCTGCATCACCCCGCGCCATGACTCGACGGGCTCGGCGAAGCGTCCCGCCATGTTCGTCGCGGGGTGGACGGCCATGCCCCGGCCCAGCTCCGGATGCCCGCCGAGGCCGGAGCGCCGCAGCAGCAGGGGCGTCTGCGTGGCGCCGGCCGCGACGACGATGCGGGGCGCCAGGATCTCGAACGCCGTGCCGTCTGGACGCCGCGCGCGCACACCGGTGGCGGTCCCGCGTTCGACCAGGATGCGTTCGACTCGCGCGTGGGTGACGATCCGCGCCCCCGCCTCGCACGCCTGGGGGAGCGCGTTCAGGTGCACGCCGTACTTCGCGTTGTGCGGACACCCCACGGCGCACTGCGCGCTGCCCGTGCAGCCGGGCGCGTTGCGGCGCAGCGGCGCGGCCCGCCAGCCGAGCCGTTCGGCTCCCGCGAGCGCGAGCAGCCCGTTGCGGCCGAGCGGCCCGACCGGCTGCCGCGCGACGCGCAGCGTGGCCTCGACCTCGTCCAGGTGAGCGCCGAAGTCCTCCACCGGGACGCCGAGGGACGCCCAGCGGCGCAGGACCCGGCTGGGCGTCCGGTAGCAGGTGCCGCTGTTGACGACCGTCGTCCCGCCGACCGCGCGGCCCTCGGGCAGCAGCACCGGCGGGCGGCCGAGCGCGACCGCCGTGCCGCCGTCCCGGTACAGGTCGAGGAACCGGTCGAGCGGCCGGCGCTCCCGGAACTCGGCCGCGGTGAAGCGCCGCCCCTCCTCCAGCACGACCACTGACAGGCCGCGCCGGGCGAGGGTCCGCGCCGCCATCGCGCCGCCCGCGCCGGACCCGACCACGACGGCGTCGGCGGTCGCGCAGGCCGGCCACCCGGCGGACGGCGTGCAGTCCAGCGCCGCGTCGGGCCGTACCAGGCCGCCCGGCTCCGGCGGGCCGGGCAGCAGCCCCGTCCCGGCGGCCAGCAGCAGCGGGGCCTTCACCGCCTCGATGACCCGGGCGGCGGCCGGGCGGGCCGCCAGCAGCGCGCACAGCGCGTCCCGCCGGCCGGCGTCCAGCCGGTCGATGGGCCGCCCGACGGCGAGCCGGGCCAGCGCGTCCAGCGCGCCGGTCCCGGCGGCGATCCCGAGCCGCGCCGGGCCGGGCAGCGCCCGCGCGATCGCCTCCGCGCCGGCGGTGACGCGCGCCAGCTCCGCGTCGTCGTCGATGCCGAGCAGGACCGAGACGGTCCCCGCCATGGTGCTCACCGCAGGCCCACCTCCGCGTGGCCGGTGCCGTCCAGCCGCCACTCGCGCTCGGTCCGCCAGCCGCGTCCCGCGCGGCGCGCGAGGGCGATCCGCACGTCCGCGCGCTCGGAGTTGCGGCAGACCGCCGGGGCTCCGTCCGGGTCGGCGTAGTCGACCGCGACGGTCTCCTCCGGCCGCTGCGTGACCTCGACGTTCAGCAGCCGGTCGCCGACGCGCCCCCGGACCGTCCACGTCGGGAGGCGGATGTCGGCCCGCAGCCGGAGCGCCGCGAGCAGCGGGTCGCCGGACGGCAGGTCCCGCCCGTCCACCCGGAGCCGGACGAGCGGGAGCGGGGCCATCCGGTTCAGGCCCGGCCGCGTCGAGACGGCCGCCACGATCTCGCACACGTCGCCGCCGCCGAGGTCGGCGTGCAGCCACGCCCAGCGGCGCGCGTTGCCGTGCCCGTAGATCCGGGCCGAGGCGCCCGGGGCGTCCGCCAGGTCCAGCACCCGGTCGCCGAACCGCACCGCGCCGCTGTACGCGGCCGCCGGCTTCGGGACGATCTGCGCCGCCGGCAGCAGCTCCCGCTCCCACGCCCAGCGCGGGAACGTGAACAGCGGCGGCCCGCCGCCCGACTCGCGCAGCTCCCAGCCGACCGGTCCCGCCGTGCCGGTGAGCCGGTCGCCGGTCTGGACGACCGGCCCGGCGGCGAAGGCGGCGTCCTCGCGGGGGCTCCATTCGTGCGGCCCGAACCGCCCGAACACGGGCGGCTCGCCGGGCGGGAACACGGCCGCCCAGCCGTGGGCGTGCGCGCCGCCGCCGTCGTCCGGTGCGACCAGTTCGTGGTGGAGCCACACGCCGGTGCCGGTCGCCGGGTCGGTCAGCGTCGTGTACCAGACCTCCAGCCGCCCGGCCTGCCCCCGCCAGCGCGACCGCATCGGGTCGGCGGCCCGCGCGGGGGCGCGGAAGCTCGCGAGGAAGGCCGCCAGGTCGCGGCGCAGATGGAAGCGCAGCCGCGCCTCGCCGACCACCGTCCCGTCCGCGTCGGTCACGGTGGCCGGCAGCGACGTCATCGACCGGACGGGCCGGCGCGGCGACACCGACTTCCAGCCGTCCAGGCGCAGCCGGCGGCCGTCGGCGGCCTTGAAGTCGAGCGTGTAGCGGATCCGGCGGGCGGCGATCGGCGCGACGCGCAGCCGCCCGGAGGCCGCCGGGTCGTCCGCCCAGCCCGGCACGCTGACGCGCCCGGTGACGGCGCCCTCCGCGTCGCCCCAGGGGCGCAGCACGCCGGGCAGGTCGGCGTCCAGGTCCAGCCGCATCGGCCGCGCCCGGTCCTCCCCGGCGAGCCGCAGCTCGCCCTCCATGACCTCGCTGAACGTCGTGCGCCTGGCGCTCATCGCGCCCCCTTCGTCATGATCGCCTCGGTCTCGGCGAAGTAGGCGTCGGCCGCCGCGCGCGCCCGGTCCGGGTCGCCGTCGCACAGCGCGCCGATCAGCGGCGCGAGCCGGTCCGCCGCCGCGCCGGGGTCGGCGAACGCGTGCGCGAACCCCTCCCGGACGGCCAGGTAGGCGTTCAGCAGCGCGTTCACCATGAACCCGTACACCCGGTTGCCGGTCGCGCCGCCGATGACGCGGTGGATCTCGCACTCGGCGAGCTGCGCCGCGTCGGCGTCCGGCGCGTTCCGGACCTCGTCGGCCAGGTCGCGCAGCAGGGCCCGCGGCGCGGCCGTCGCGTGCTCGGCCGCCCGCGCCGCCACCCGCGCGCCGACCTCGCGCCGCACCTCGAAGATCTCCGCCATCCAGGCGGGCCCGACCGTGCGGGCCAGCATCGGCAGCAGTTCGGGGCCGCCGAGCCGCTCGTAGTCGCGGACGCGCGTGCCCACCCCGTGCCGCGTCTCCAGCAGCCCCGCCTGCGCGAGCCGGACGATCGCGTGCTTCAGCGACGTCCGCGTCACCGCGTACCCGGCGGCCAGCTCCCGCTCGGGCGGCAGGTAGGAGCCGGGCGGGTACCGGCCGCTGAGCACGTCGTCGCGCAGCCGGTCGACGAGCGAGTCCACGACGGTGTCGCGGGGGATCGGCGAGGACGGCAACGGAACCTCCAGTGGTCGAGTGGCTCAGCCACTGGACCACGCGGGGCGTCCCGGCGTCAAGAGCGTGGCAGGGTGGGGACCGAAACCACGGAAGGGGACGCACAGATGCTCGGCACGCTCGACTGGGAACCGGCGGACGAACGGCACGACCTCCTCGCGGCGCCCGTCGCCGCCGCGATCGGCGCCGTGCCCGAGGCCGAGGTCGCGGAGATCGACCCGGAGCTGGCCGACACGGCCGCGTTCTGCGAGCGGTACGCCGTCCCCCTCGACGCCAGCGCCAACTGCGTGGTCGTCGCCGCCAAGCGCGGCGGCGAGGTCTCCTACGCCGCCTGCATGGTCCTCGCCACCGGCCGCGCCGACGTGAACGGCGTCGTCCGCAAGCACCTCGGCGCCCGCAAGGTCTCGTTCGCGCCGATGGCGGACGCGACCTCGCTCACCGCCATGGAGTACGGCGGGATCACCCCGGTCGGCCTCCCTGAGGGCTGGCCGGTCCTGGTGGACGAGGCCGTCGCCGCCGCCCCGCGCGTGGTCATCGGCAGCGGCCTGCGCAAGTCGAAGGTCATGCTGCCCGGCAAGGCGCTCACGGGCCTCCCGTCCGCCGAGCTCCTCGCGCTGGCCCTGTGAGCGACGCGGCCGCCTACCCGGTCGAGTCGACCGCGTAGCGGGCGCCGCCGACCGCCAGGGCCCGGTCGAGGAGCCGCCGGTTGGCCGCGAGCATCTCCGCGACGGGCGCGCAGCCCGGCGAGGCCGTGCGCAGGACGCTGAACAGCACCGTTCCGGTGCGGAGCGCCTTGACCAGGACGACGCCGCTGAGGCCCAGGTCGGCCGTCGTCATCTCGGCGAGCGTCGACTCGATCACCGCGGCGGCGCGGTGCTCGGGCAGGAACACCATGGCCCACGGGTGCGGGCGCGCCCACTCGCTGAGCGCGACCAGCTCCTCGACGTCGGGCCGCATCCGGTCGGCGAAGTCGAGGTAGCCGAGGCTCTCGGTCTCGGTGGTGCCGGGCGGCGGCTCGCCCCCGTCCCCGTATAGGACGGCCTTGGCCTCGAACCGCCAGCCGCCGCCGGACGGCTTGGCCTGGCCCGAGATGTGCTCGGCCCGCACCTCGCGCTGGACCCGCAGCAGGTCGCCGGCGCTCCGGCAGGGGATCGTGCAGGACAGCACGCGCTCCGGGGCGGGGACGAGCCGCAGCGTCGCCGCGGTGATGACGCCGTGCCCGCCGAGGCCGCCCCGGACGGCGTCGAACAGCTCCGGCCGCTCGGCGGGGGAGCAGGTGACGACCCGCCCGCCGGCGACGACCTCCAGGGCGAGCACGTTGTCGGCCTGCGTGCCGTGCCGGTGGGACGTCCCGCCGACGCCGCCCGCGGAGACCGTCCCGCCGACCGTCACGTCCAGGTGGTCGGTCAGGACGGGCGGGGTCAGCCCGCGCGGCAGCGTCGCGGCGAGGACCTCGCGCCAGCTCGTCCCGGCGCCGACGGCGACCTGCCGCTCGCCGATCGCGTGGACGCCCGCCAGCCCGCGCATGTCGAGGGAGACGCCCGTGGTCAGGGACTGGCCGAAGGTGGAGTGCCCAAGGCCGCGCGGGACCGCGTCCAGCCCGCCGGCGGCGGCCTCGCGGACGGCCTCCAGGACCTCCTGCGCCGACCCCGGACGGACGATCCGCACGGGCGACCGCTCGACGATGCCCCCGAAATCGCGCATGCCGGGCGGGCCTAGCGCGCGCGGAGGCGGTCGGCCACGCGGCCGAGCGCCTCGCCGAGCAGGTCGATCTCCTCCGGCGTCAGCACGTCGATGAGCGTCTCGCGGACGACGCGGCGGTGCCCGGGGCGGACCCGGTCGAGCGCGGCGGCGCCGTCGTCGGTGAGCTCCGCCCACACCGACCGGCGGTCCGTCGCGCAGCCCGCGCGTTTCACGAGCCCGGCCCGTTCGAGCTGGGTGACCTGGTAGGTGAGCCGGCTCTTGGAGACCATCACCTCCCGGGCGAGGTCCGACATGCGCAGCCGGCGGTCGGGGGCGGACCGCAGCCTGACCAGCACCTCGAACTCGGCGTGGGACAGCCCGCCGTCCCGTTTGAGCTGCCGCTCGACCTCGTGGTCCACCAGGTGGCCGGCCGCGAGGAAGGCCATCCAGGCGCGCAGCTCACGTGGTTCCAGGGCGGCGTCCCCCACTTCGTTCATGCGGTGATTCTAGTTGGCATGAAAACCCTCTTGAAGTTTCTAAATGGTCTGAATTTGAATCATCCTGCTAGCGTTCTGCTAGTTCATGTTTGAACCTTCAACCGGAGGAGACGAGGCATGCTCCCACCCCGCCGCCACCCCGCCCTGCCCGACGCCGGCCTGCTCCTCGGCAGGCTGGCGGTCGGCGTCGTCTTCGTCGCGCACGGCTGGCAGAAGCTCACCGACGAGGGCCACGCCGCCGTCGCCCGCTCGTTCGACCACCTCGGCATCCCGCTGCCGGGCCTCGCCGCCGTCTACGGCACCTGGGTCGAGCTGCTCGGCGGCATCGCGCTCATCGCCGGCGTCCTGGTGCCGCTCGCCGGCGTCCTGATCGCCCTCGACATGGCCGGGGCCTTCTGGTACGTCCACATGGACAAGGGCCTGTTCAGCCAGGAGGGCGGCTACGAGTACGTGCTCGTGCTCGGTGTCGTCTGCCTGCTGTTCGCGTTCACGGGCGCGGGCCGCTTCTCCGTCGATTCACTGCTGTGGGGCCGGCGCCGCGACGCCGCGCCCGATCGGCAGTCCGTCCCCGCCTGAGCACCCGCCCGGCGGCCGGGACCGGGCCGGACGGCCCGCCACGGGGCCCGGCCCGGCCGCCGATGTGATCTGGGTAACTTTTTCGCTCGCGCCCCGGGTGCCGTGACCGCCGCGTCAGGACGGGTCACCTGCCCGGAAAGCAATATGGCCCGCTCCAATCCCCCGGCTGAGTGCTCCCGGCCCCCTGACATCCGCCTTTTCCGCCGCCTGCTCCTTAGCGTCGAAGTGACAAGATGTTCCTGATGACCGTTTTTGGGCATGAGTGATCGCTGAGGGTTTCCTGGAGAGGCGGGTCGCAGGTGTCGCGCGGTAGTGAGTTCGTTGTGGTGGCAAATCGGCTTCCGGTCGACCGGATCGTCGGGGCGGACGGCGCCCCCCGCTGGAGGCGCAGCCCCGGCGGGCTGGTGAGCGCCATCGCCCCGGTCATGCGCCGGCGGAAGGGCACCTGGATCGGCTGGACCGGCGCGCCGGACGAGGAACTGGAGCCGTTCGAAGAGGACGGCATGTCGCTCCACCCCATCGCGCAGTCCGCCCGCGAGGTCGAGCTCTACTACGAGGGCTTCTCCAACGCGACGCTCTGGCCGCTCTACCACGACGTCGTCGCCCCGCCCGTGTACGACCGCGCGATGTGGGACGCCTACGTCCGCGTGAACCGGCGGTTCGCGGAGGCGGCGGCGAAGGTCGCGGCCAAGGAGGCGATCGTCTGGGTGCAGGACTACCAGCTCCAGCTCGTCCCGTCGATGCTGCGCGAGCTGCGCCCCGACCTGCGCATCGGGTTCTTCCTGCACATCCCGTTCCCGCCCGTCGAGCTGTTCTGGCAGCTGCCGTGGCGGCGGCGGATCCTGGAGGGCCTGCTCGGCGCCGACCTGGTCGGCTTCCAGCTCCCCGGCGCGGCGGCCAACTTCGTGCGGCTGTGCCGCCGGCTGCTGGACGCCCGCTACGTCAAGCAGGACGTCTTCTGGGACGACCGCGTCGTGCGCGCCCGCGCGTTCCCCATCTCCGTGGACGTGGGCGAGCTGAACGACCTGGTGGCGCGCCAGGACGTCCAGGAGCGGGCGCAGGAGATCCGGGCCGACCTCGGCGACGCCACGGTGCTGCTCGGCGTCGACCGGCTCGACTACACCAAGGGCATCACGCAGCGGCTGCAGGCGTTCGGGGAGCTGTTCGAGGACGGCCACCTGAAGCCGGGCCAGGCGGTGTTCGTGCAGATCGCCACGCCGAGCCGGGAGCGCGTCGAGCAGTACCAGCTGCTCCGCGAGGATATCGAGCAACAGGTCGGCCGGATCAACGGCGAGTACGGCGAGATCGGGTTTCCGGTCATCCACTATCTGCACAGTTCGTATGACCGTGCCGAGCTGACCGCGCTCTACCTGGCGGCGGACGTGATGGTGGTCACCCCGCTGCGGGACGGCATGAACCTGGTCGCCAAGGAGTACGTCGCCTGCCGCAAGGACCTGCGCGGCGCGCTCGTGCTGAGCGAGTTCACCGGCGCCGCCGCGGAGCTGCGGCGCGGCGGGTTCATGGTGAACCCCTACGACATCGACGGGCTCAAGGGCACGCTGCGCGACGCGCTGAACGCCGAGCCCGCCGAGCAGGCGCGGCGGATGCGCTCGATGCGCCGCCGCGTCATCGAGCACGACGTGGACCGCTGGGCCCAGTCGTTCCTCAGCGAGCTGGAGAGTCCGGAGCGGTCGCGGGCCGAGCCGGCTCCGGTGATGCTGGAGGGCTGACCCGCAGGTCGAAGGCCGCCCAGACGGCCTTCCCGCCGGTGGCGAGCCGCGCCCAGCCCCAGGCGTCGCTGATCGCGCCGACGACCACGAGGCCGCGGCCGCCCTCGGTGAACCGGTCGGGCTCGCCCGGCACCGGCTCGGGCACGCGGCCCGACGGGTCGGTCACCGAGACGACGAGCCGCCGCGGGTGCCCGACCAGCACCAGCTGGATCGGGCACAGCGGCAGCGGCTGGGGGAGGCCCTCCAGCCCGTGCCGCAGCGCGTTCGTCACCAGTTCCGACACCGCGACGACGACGTCTCCGGCGTCCCCGCCGAGGCCCCAGTCGTCCAGCGTGGCCTGCGTGAACTCGCGCGCCGCCCGGGGCGCGGTGATCTCCGCGGGCAGCACCCGCCGCGCGGTGCGCGGGGTGCCGGCGTGCGGGGCGGGCCAGAGCCCGGCCAGGCCCGGCACGGCGGCCGGGACGCTCGGGCGGGGGTTCGCCGGGATGTTCGGCGCGGGCGGCGCCGCGTCCGGCCAGTGCGCGTGCACGGCGGCGCGCCGCGACCGGCCGCCTCCCATGGCGGCGGGGGCCGCGACTTCGTCTGCCTGGTCAACGGTCATGGTCAAACCTCAGAGGCGTGCGGAGTGGTCACCGGTGAGCGTTCGCTATCTTGCTCCCCAAGCCGTGCAGATGCAAGACCGTCTGCATGAACGAATGCAAGAACGAATGCACGTGCATCTCGTACCATTGTGTGGGGTGGGGCGAGATCGCGGCCTCCCGTGTGGAGGCTGAGACGCCTAGAGGGGGCAGACATGGACGGCCACCACATGCCGGACGTCCGGCGGACCGGGCTCGTCTGGCAGAAGAGCCGCCGGAGCAACCCGTCCGGGAACTGCGTCGAGATGGCCGAACTCCCCAGCGGGGAGATCGCCGTGCGCAACTCCCGGGACCCGGAGGGAGCGATCCTCGTCTACACGCGCGAGGAGGTGGAGGCGTTCGTGGGCGGGGCCAAGGACGGCGACTTCGACCACATGCTCGTCTGACGCCCGATAAACCGAACGGCATTCCAATCGGCGGTCCGGCCCGGTAGGTTGCGGCCATGCACCTGGGGCAGATCGCCGCTCAGACGCCCGACAAGCCCGCCGTGATCATGGCGGGCTCCGGGCGGGTCGTCACCTTCCGGGAACTGAACGAGGAGTCCAACCGGCTCGCGCAGCTGCTCCGCGCGGAGGGGCTGCGCCCGGGGGACCACATCGCGTTCATGCTGGAGAACCATCCGCTCTACCTGGCCATCGCCTGGGCCGCCCAGCGGTCGGGCCTCTACTACACCCCCATCAGCTCGCGGCTCCAGGACGAGGAGCTCGCCTACATCGTGGGCAACTGCGAGGCCAAGGTCTTCATCGCCGGCGCGTCGATGGAGGCGGCCGCGCGATCCGCGCCGGACGTGCCGCTGTGCCTCATGCTCGGCGGCACGGCCCCCGGCTACGAGTCGTACGAGGAGCGCGTCGCCCGGTACCCGTCCACCCCGATCGAGGACGAGTGCGAGGGCATGGACATGCTCTACTCGTCGGGCACCACGGGCCGCCCCAAGGGCGTGAAGCCGCCGCTGTCCAAGGCGCCCATGGGCGAGGCCGGGCCGCTCTACATGCTGATCTCGCACCTGTTCGCGGCCGGCGGCGACTCGGTGTACCTGTCCCCGGCGCCGCTCTACCACGCCGCGCCGCTGCGCTACTCGCTCGTCTTCCACCGGCTCGGCGCCACCGTCGTCGTGATGGAGAAGTTCGACCCCGAGCAGGCGCTCGCCGCAATCGAGAAGTACCGCGTCACGCACAGCCAGTGGGTGCCGACCATGTTCATCCGGATGCTGAAGCTCCCGGACGAGACCCGCGCCCGCTACGACCTCTCCTCGCTGGCCTACGCCGTGCACGCGGCAGCGCCCTGCCCCGTCCCCGCCAAGGAGCGGATGATCGAGTGGTGGGGCCCGATCCTGCACGAGTACTACGCGGGCACCGAGGGCAACTGCTTCGTCTACACCAACTCCGAGGACTGGCTCGCCCACAAGGGCTCCGTCGGGCGTCCCATCCTGGGCGAGGTCCACGTGTGCGACGAGGAGGGCGACGAACTGCCGCCGGGCGAGTCCGGCACGCTCTACTTCGGCAACGGGCCCACGTTCGAGTACCACGGCGACGAGGAGAAGACCGCCGCCACCCGCGACCCGAAGGGCCGCGGCTGGACCACCCTCGGCGACGTCGGCTACGTGGACGAGGACGGCTTCCTCTACCTCACCGACCGCCGCGCCTACATGATCATCAGCGGCGGGGTGAACATCTACCCGCAGGAGGCCGAGAACGTCCTCGCGGTGCACCCCAAGGTCGCCGACGTCGCGGTGTTCGGCGTCCCCGACGCCGAGATGGGGGAGGCGGTGAAGGCCGTCGTCCAGCCCCTGTCGATGGACGAGGCCGGCCCCGAGTTGGAGGCCGAGCTGATCGCCTATTGCCGCGACCACCTCGCCCACTACAAGTGCCCGCGGTCGGTCGACTTCCGGCCCGAACTGCCCCGGCACCCGACCGGCAAGCTCTACAAGCGGCTGCTGAAGGACGAGTACTGGGCCGACAGGCGGTCTGCGACGGCCTGAGAGGGCCCTGAAAAGGCGAAACCCCGGCCGGGCCCACTCGGGGTCCGGCCGGGGTCTGGAACGCGCCAGGGACGTTCTAGTGCATCGGCATCGGCGCGTCGACCGCCGGGGTCTCCGGCTTCTTGCGCGGCAGCAGCAGCGCCGGCAGGAACGCCAGGGCGATCAGGCCGACCGCGTACCAGTAGGTGTGCTGGAACGCGTCCGCCATCGGCCCGGCGATCTTCTCCATGATCGCCGGGGGCACCTTCTCGGTGCTGCCGATCTCGCCGCCGGCCCCGCCGCCGAGCTTGGCGGTGAGCTGGTTCGCCAGCAGCACCGACATCAGCGCGGTGCCGATGGAGGCCGACACCTGCTGGATGATGTTCAGCATCGTGCTGGCCCGCGGGACCTCGTCGTGGCCGAGGGTCTGGATGGCCGCGGCCATCGTCGGCATCATGGTCAGGCCCATGCCGAGACCCATCACGAACAGCACCGTGCCGAGCACCCAGTAGGACGTGTCGCCCTCCAGCACCGCCGCGAAGCCGGCGACCGACAGCACCACCACGACCAGGCCGCCGAGCACGACCCGCCCGGGGCCGATCCGGTCGGTGAGCTTGCCGCCGATCGGCATCGTGACCATCGCGCCGAACCCCTGCGGGGCCAGCAGCAGGCCGGCCGCCATCGCGCCCTCGCCGCGCACGACCTGGTAGTACAGCGGCAGCAGCAGCATCGCGCCCATGAACGCGGTTACGAACATCACCATCGTGCCGGAGGCCGCCGCCACCGACCGGCGCTTCAGCAGCCGCAGGTCGATCAGGGGGCTCGCGGCCGTCAGTGCACGGAACACGAACGCGATCACCAGCACCGCGCCGGCGACCGTGAACACCGCCGGCTCGGTCTGCAGGAAGTCCTTCTCCTCGGCGCCGCGCGCGATGCCGTAGATCAGGGCCGCCAGACCGGGCGACAGCAGGAGCAGCCCGAGCAGGTCGAGCCGCTCGGCCGGCTTCGGCTCGTCCCGCTTGAGGATCTTCGCGGCCAGCACCAGCGAGATGATCCCGATCGGCAGGTTGATGAAGAAGATCCAGCGCCACGACACGTCGTCGACGAGGTAGCCGCCGATGATCGGGCCGAGGATCGGGCCGAGCAGCATCGGCACGCCGACGATGCTCATCACCTGGCCGACCCGCTGCGGGCCGGCCGCCTGGGTCATGATCGTCATACCGGCCGGCATGATCATGCCGCCGCCGAGGCCCTGCAGCACCCGGAAGAGGATCAGGGACTCCGCCGACCAGGCCAGGCCGGCGAGCGTCGAGCCGATCACGAACAGCAGGATCGACACCATGTACAGGCGCTTGGTGCCGAACCTCGCACACGCCCACCCGGTGACCGGGATCACCGTGGCCAGTGCCAATGTGTAGCCAGTCGCCACCCACTGGATCGTCGCCAGCGAGGTGTTGAACTCCTTGGCCAGGTCGTTGATGGCCACGTTGACGACGGTCACGTCCAGGATGGACATGATCGCGCCGAGGACGACGACCCCGGCCACGGCCAGCACGCCGCGGTCGAGACCGCCGCCGGCGTCGGGTTGCTTCAGTGGGCCATCCGCCGTCGCTTGAGACGCGGGAGCGGTCAACTCTCTTCCAATCGTCGGGGCCCGCACGCGGGCACGCAGGACCGTGGGCACGTTTCAGGGGGTAGGTCGCAAAAATACTGCAGCGACTGACACTTTCGCGAACCGTTAAACTTCGCGCGCTCCGGGAGTATTCCAGCGGGGTCCGACGAATCGGCCCTGCTCTCCGGCCTCCAGCCTGAGACCTCGACCACAGTCGAGGTCAACGAGGTGTGACGCACACGACACCGGACTCCTCCCTTCGCGCTCCCTCAATGGACCGGCGCCGCGCCGAGAACTCATCGCCACCAACCGGACAACTCGCGCCGCTCTCGCCGCCGTGCCGCCTCACCTGCGTCGGCGTACGAAAAGTAGTCGCACGATCACGGTGTCCAGTCGCGTCTTATGTGCTCCGGACTGGCTCAGCGGTAGCCCGCCAGGCCGTCCGCGAGTTCCTCGTCGTCGCCGTCGCGGACGGCGTAGAGGGCTTGCTGCAGGGCGAACGTGCCGCGGATCGCAGCGATGCGGGCGAGGAGTTCACGGTGCGACCCCGCGCTGAGGGCGAGCATGCGTTTCAGCAGCTCAGGGCCGTAACTGGCGCTGATGGCGGCGAGGTCTTCGGCCGGGTCGCCGAGGGCGACGTCGTCCCAGTCGAGTACTCCGGAGAGGCGCGGCAGGCCGTCTGCCCACTCCCACAGGACGTTCTCGGCTCCGAGGTCGCCATGGACCACTGCGTGCGTGACATGAGGGAGGCCGTCGAGTGCCGCGAGTTCCCGCTCGGCGCGCAGGCGCCCGCTGGCGGACATGAGCTGGAACAACTCCGTGCGCACGTCGTCCGCGAACCGCCGCCAGTGGTCTTCCGGCGCCTGGGGGATGACCGCTCGTACCGTCTCGTCGGCGCCGGCACGGGCGAGACCGGACAGCAGCGCGGCGTACTGCGCCGCCACGGAGTCGATCACGTGGGCGTCGTTGAGTGCGTCAGCCTTCAGCGGCTGCCCCGGAATGCGGCTGAGGACCAGGAACGGCGTCTCGCCGGTGCCGGGTGCGCCGCCCTGCGACAGCGGCTCGGGCGTGCGGAAGCCGAGGTCGAGGCGGGCGAGCGCGTGAAGCACGGCCGCCCGCGTGGGCAACCGGTCGGCCGCCGCCGGGGTGCGGGGCAGGCACACGACGCGGTCCGCGCCCATGACCACGATGTGGAACTGGCCTTGGCGTACTTGCAGGTCATCCGGGTCGTCAGCGGGCAGCAGACGGTTCAGCAGATCGCGATGATCCATCAGCGGACTTTCAGTCGCCGTCCGAGCGCCTCGGCCCCACGGACGTCCTGCCCTGCCTCGACGGTGACGGTGAGTTTGCGGTTGGCGGCCAGAGGCGCGAGATCGAGCCCGGGTGCGGCGCCGCCGAGATCGAGGTACCGGAGGTTCGGCAGGGAGGCCAAATGGCTCAGATCGCCTAGGCGGGTGCACTCCTCGAGCCAGAGCTGACGCAACTCGGAGAGACCGCGCAGTGGCCGGAGGTCTTCGATGAGCGTTCCGGACAGGTTCAGGTGCAGGAGGCCGGTCAAGGAGGAGAGCGGCTCGAAGTCGGTCACGTTCTCGCAGCGAGCGATATAGAGCCCCTCCAGCGGCAGGGTGGTGAGCGGCCGAAGATCAGTTACCCAGGCGCAGCGGTTCGCGGCCAGCGTCGCGAGGCGGGGGGCCGCCCGGCCTATGCGGTCAAGACCGTCGTCAAGATGCGAACCGCTGATCCCGAAAGTCAGGAATCTCTCAAGGGGAGGGAGCATGGTGAGGCTCGTGAGGTGCGTGCATCCGACCATCCACAGAGTCGTCAACCTCGACTGGCGCTGGAGCGGCGAGTAATCCGTGATCATGCCGCACTCCCTCAGCCAGAGGCTCTTGAGGAGAGGAAGGCGGTCCAGGAAGCCGAGGGCGCCGACGTGAGGATGTTCGAGTGTGAAGGCTCGCAGCGCGGGCAGCGGCGGCAGCGCCATGGGATCGACCATCGACCGCCTGGCACGAAGGCCGAGATACGTCAGCGTTTCCGCGTGGCCTGTGAGGAAGTCGAGATCATCGATGTCGTCCATGTGAACGAACAGATCTGAAAGGGGCTTGACACGCCCGAGGGCGCGCAGGTGGTGGGGGGCCTGGAGCAGCGTGAGAGTGCCTCCGGCCGGGGCATTGGCGAGTACCCGGTCGGCGAATTCGTCGGCGTCGAAGTAGGTCCACGCCGTACCGATTTGCTCCCGAACCCCGCGACGGGCATCGGAGGCGTAGCGTGCGAGGACGTCCAGGGCGTGCGGCCCGTTGATCAGGGCGGCCGTCCGCACGGTCGCGCGGGCGGCCGCCTCGCTGAGATTCTCGAGCGTGCTCGGCAGCCGAGAGAGCACGGGCTCGCCGGCGGTGGCGAGGGAGCGGGCCGAGGCTTCGTCTCGGGGCGGGATCAGGTCGTCCAGGCACCGGTTGAGGTCTTCCCGGAGGTCGTCCGGTATCGACGGGAGTGTCTCCAGGCAGGCGACGGCCACCAGTTTCAGCGTGCGGGCGCGTCGCTGCTCCGAGCGGGCGCGGCTCAGGACGCCGGAGAGGAGTTCGCGCCTCAGCGGCTCGTTGGCGTGGCCGGCGGCCATGATGACGGTCTCCCGCCAGGTGTCGCGGTGCGCGTACCTGATGAGGAGGTCCATGTCGCCGAGGTCGGCGGCCTGTTTGGCGGCGAGGTACTCCTGGACGGTCCGGTGGACGAAGTCGATGCGGCCCGGGACCGGCTCGCGCAGGACGCCGCTGCGCTGGAGCAGCTCGTCCAGGACCGTGCTCGGGCGGACGTGGACCTGCGGCATCGACGCCAGCCGGTCGGCGACGAGTCGCTCGACCATCGGTTTCGGCAGTTCCACGCGGGCGCTGGTGGAGAGGTGCCAGGCGATGTCCTGGAGTATGCGGATCTTCTGCTCGCGTTCGAGGGCGCTCGGAATGCCGCGCTTGGTGTCCCGCGTCTCCAGGAGCATCTCAAGGGCGGCACCGTAGAGGCCCATGCGATTGCGGGGGAGTGCTTCGCGGTCGAGGTTGAGCGCGCAGAGCATGGCGGCGAGCAATGGGCTGGACGCGAGGGCTCGCAGGTGAGGAGCGCCTTCAAGTCGTGCGAGGAGCCGCGCCTCGTAGGACGGCAGGCGCTCCGGCTCGCACGGCAGGTCGGCGCAGTCGCGGACGGCGGTGTGCCAGTGCTGGACGAGCGTCCTGATCTCCGCCGGGGAGAGCTGCTCGAGGAAGGCCGTCGCGAACCCTTCGGCGCGGAGCCAGTCGGAGGCGGCCGCCGCCGGACGCGAGGTGACGATGATCCGGATGTCGCGGAACTCGGTGACGATCCGCTTGAGCCATTCCCGGACCGCCTGGCGCTGGCTACCGGTGACCTCGTCCACGCCGTCCACGAGGAGCAGTGCCCGGCCGGATGAGAGCTGCCGGTGCGCCCACCCGCGCGGCATGATCCCGGCGAGGTGACCGGCGACGTCGTCGATGAACTCTTCGGGACGCGGCAAGAGTTTGCCCGCGTGGCTGCGCAGCTTGATGACGAACGGGACGGACCCGTTCCACTTGCTCAGCGGGCCGCTGAACGAACCCCGCGCCGCCGTGACCGCGAGCCATCGCAGCAAGGTGCTCTTGCCGCCGCCCGCCTCACCGCGCAACAACAACAGCCGGTGGTCGGCCAAGGCCGCTTCGACCCGGACGGACCCGGCCCTGACCCCGTCCCGCCAATCGCTGACCGGCACCGCATGCGGCCTCGACGGCCGGGCAGCCCGCTTGCTCTCATCCGACACGTTGAGGCTGATGTAGGCGACGCTCAGCGCGGTCTGCGGACGCGTGAACCGCTCGAACCGGACGCCGAACAGTTCCAGGGTGTCGAGGGACTCGCTGATCGAAGCGAGGTACCGGCGGGTGAACTCGTCATCGTCCGACGTGCCTTCCGGTGCGTCGAGGGTGCGTGCGGGGAGCCGCGCCAGGACGGTGCCGACCTGGTCGGCCAGGCCGCTCAGCCTGCCCAGCATCTCCGCCGACGCGCGCGGCCCGAACTGCGGGAGGTGGACGATGATGCGGGCGAGGCAGTCGCAGCATTCGTCCAGCACCACTTCGTACAGTCGGGCACCGGCCTCGCCCAGTTCGAACTCGGCTCGCCGGTCTGGAAGCCGCGTCCGCAGGCCGCGCGCCAGCTTCACCGGGTCGGCGTCGGCCGAGAAGAAGGCGTCGTCCGACAGATCGGCATTGTCGAGAGTGCGGACCACCTCGTGCAGCGCCGCCTGGCGGTCGCCGTCGGTGAGCCCGCCGAATTCGCGTCCCGCGAAGGTCAGGAGCCGGTCGGCGACCGAATCCGCGATGTCCTCGAACTGCCGCTGGACGCGCCGCCGCTTGATCTCGTCCGGGAACCCCGTCTTGATCAGCTCGACGAGGTCCCTTCCGGCTCCGTCCCTGGTCGAACGCCCGGCGAGCCACCGCCCCACGGCCAGTTGCGTCACCGACATGCCCACCCGCACCGCGGCGACCTCGACCGACACGCCACCCCCCGGATTCAGTGGAAGCTGCCATTATGGCGAGTAATCGGGCGCCGTTTCCCGGCTTTCCCGCGTCCATGTTCGGACGCCGGATGAGGGCCCCGCCTCCTGCTACCGGAAGGTCCAGAGGCGGGTCGTCCCGGTGCCGCTGGTGGTGGCGAAGCTCTGGCCGTGGGGGGCGAAGGCCAGCGCCTGCTCGTCGTCGGCGTCGCCGGGGAGCGTCGCCGTGTTGCGGCCCGTCGGGACGTGCCACAGGCGGATGTTCTTCTGGTCGGCGGTGACGAGCGTGTCGCCGTCCGGGCTGAACCCCAGGGCCTGGACCTCCCCGCCGAGGTCTCTGACGGTGGTCTTCAGGTCGCCGCCGGCCGCCTTCCGGATTTCGTATCCGTAGTAGCCGCCGGTGGAGGCCGCCACGGTCGTCCCGTCGGGGCTGAACGCGAGGCACGGGATCTCGGTGGCGTCGCGCGGTGCGATCTCGGTGGCCTTGCCGGACGAGACGTCCCAGACGGTGAAGCGTCCGGCGAAGGCGTAGCCGCCCGCGAGGGATCTGCCGTCCGGTGAGAAGGTGAGCGCCTTGGCGTAGTAGTCGGTCTTCATCGGGACGGACTTGCCGGTGGCGATGTCCCAGACCTGGACGTAGTGGGGGCCGTTGCCGACGCTGACGGCGAGGGAGCGGCCGTCCGGGCTGAACGCGAGCGCCTGGACGCCCTGGATCCGCGGGAAGGTCTTGCGGATCTTCCCGGACGCCGCGTCCCACAGGTGGACGACCTTGTCGTCGCCGGAGGTGGCGAGGGTCTTCGCGTCCGGGCTGAAGGCCATGGGCCGCCGGTAGGTCTCGGCGTTGTCATCGATCTTGCGGGTGGTGACCTGGGCGGTGGCCAGGTCCCAGCGCAGGATGGTGGAGAACCCGGCGCCCCACAGGGTCCTGCCGTCGGGGGAGAACGCCACGGCGTGCACCGCGACCTCCGAGCTCGGCAGGGTCATGCCGGTGGGGACGCCGATCGGGGTCTTCGGGGCGTTCCGCCGGGCGGCGGGCGCGTCCGAGGGCCACAGCAGCACGGCCGGGACGGCCGCGGCGGCGGTCGCCGCGGCGGCC